>JAYTHL010000114.1:0-6160 GCA_043732605.1 Rhizobacter sp.
TCTCCATCCGCTGGGCGGTGCGAGAACGCAAAATACGCGTAGAGCCAGTTGCGCGAAATCATGGCGCCAATGTAGCACGGCGCTCCCAGGCCCCGTCGACGTCCGAAGGAGACAGAAGTCATGGATCGCAGGAAAGTGTTGTCAACAGGGAGCGCCGCGGCCGTCGCCGCGCTCGCAGGATGCGCGTCCGCCACCGGACCGTCGGCATCGTCGTCGGGCGCACGCACGGTCTTCAGCGTGGCCCAGCCGATGCTGCCGATCGTCGGCACGAGCGAGATGTTTCCGGTGCGCCGGATCTATTGCATCGGCCGCAACTACGCCGCGCACGCGCGCGAGATGGGGTCCGATCCGAACCGCGAGCCGCCGTTCTTCTTCCAGAAGCCGAGCGATGCGATCCAGTTCGTCGCCGTCGGCACGACGGCCGATCACGCCTATCCGCCGCTGACCAAGAACTACCACTACGAGATCGAGCTCGTCGCCGCGCTCGGAAAGGGCGGCAAGAACGTGTCGGTCGACGACGCGCTCTCGCTCGTCTATGGCTACACCATCGGCCTCGACATGACGCGGCGCGATCTGCAGCGCGCGATGGGCGACGAGAAGAAGCCCTGGGAGATCGGCAAGAGCTTCGACCGCTCCGCGCCGATGGGGCCGCTGCACCGCGTCGCCGATGTCGGCCACTTCACCAAGGGCGCGATCTCGCTCAAGGTCAACGGCATCGTCAAGCAGAGCGCCGACCTGGACATGATGACCTGGAGCGTCGCCGAGCAGATCGTCAAGCTGTCGCAGGCCTTCGAGCTGATGCCGGGCGACCTGATCTACAGCGGCACGCCGGAGAACGTCGGCCCGGTCGTTCCGGGCGATGTCATGCAGGGCTCGATCGCGGGGCTGCCGACGCTCGACGTTCGCGTGACGGGGACGAAGAGCGCTTAAGCCGTCCCGCCGACGGTGAGCCGGTCGATGCGCAGCGTCGGCTGGCCGACGCCGACCGGCACGCTCTGGCCTTCCTTGCCGCACACGCCGACACCGGTGTCGAGCTTCATGTCGTTGCCGATGGCGCTGACGCGGGTGAGCGCGTCGGGACCGTTGCCGATCAGCGTCGCGCCCTTGACCGGGTACTGGATCTTGCCGTTCTCGACCCAGAAGGCCTCGCTCGCCGAGAACACGAACTTGCCGCTCGTGATGTCGACCTGGCCGCCGCCGAAGTTGGTCGCATAGAGGCCTCGCTTGAGGCCTGCGACGATTTCTTCCTTGGTCTTGTCGCCCGACAGCATGTAGGTGTTGGTCATGCGCGGCATCGGCACGGCCGCGTAGCTCTCGCGCCGGCCGTTGCCGGTGGGCGCGACCTTCATCAGGCGCGCGTTCATCGAGTCCTGGATGTAGCCCTTGAGGATGCCGTCCTCGATCAGCACATTGCGTTGGGTCGGATTGCCTTCGTCGTCGACGTTGAGCGAGCCGCGCCGGTCGGGCAGCGTGCCGTCGTCGAGCACGGTCACGCCCTTGGCGGCGACGCGCTGGCCGATGCGGCCGGTGAAGGCGCTCGCGCCCTTGCGATTGAAGTCGCCCTCGAGGCCGTGGCCGATCGCCTCGTGCAGCAGTACGCCGGGCCATCCCGGGCCGAGGACGACGCTCATCAGCCCGGCCTTCGCCGGCCGCGCCTCGAGGTTGGTGAGCGCGGCATTGACGGCGGCGCTGACGTATTCCTCGATCACGTCGTCCTGGAAGTAGCCGAGGCCGAAGCGGCCGCCGCCGCCGCCGCTGCCGGTCTCGCGCCGCACGACGCCGTCCTTGGTCTGCTCGGCGATGACGGTGAGCGACAGACGCACCAGCGGCCGCACGTCGGCGGCGATCGTGCCGTCGGCGCGCGCGACGAGGATGACGTCGTACTCGGCCGCGAGGCCGGCCATCACCTGGACGATGCGCGGATCCTTCTTGCGCGCGAGCTGCTCGACCTTCTCGAGCAGCGCGACCTTCTGCGTGCTGTCGAGCGTGGCGATCGGATCCATCGGCGCGTAGAGCACGCGGCTCGACGCGATCGTCGAGCGCTCGCCCACCTTCACGCGCCTGCTCTGCCCCGATGCCGCGATCGTGCGCACCGTGCGCGCCGCGTCGAGCAGCGCTGCCTCGGAGATGTCGTCGGAGTACGCGAAGGCGGTCTTCTCGCCTGCCACCGCGCGCACGCCGACACCCTGGTCGATGCCGAAGCTGCCGCTCTTGACGATGCCTTCCTCGAGGCTCCAGCCTTCGCTGCGCGTGTACTGGAAGTAGAGGTCGGCGTCGTCGATGCGATGGGTCGCGATCGTGGCGAGCGCGGCCTTGAGCTTGGCCTCGTCGAGATTGAACGGCTCGAGCAGGAGCGATCTCGCGATGGCCAGGCGCTCGATGGTGGGTTCGCGCGAAATCATGAAAGCTCCGGTCGGCGTGTGCGGACATGCACGGGCGCAGTCTTTCACAGATCTTTACGGCACGGGCGTCGGCGGTCTTCCGGGCGTGCCGTTGTAGACAGGCGGGACTCGCAACCCACCTCGATCCAACGACAACTCACCAAGGAATCCACCATGAACAAGCTCACCACCATCGCCACCGGCGTCACGCTGGCCATCGCTTCGCTCGGCGCGTTCGCGCAGGCCGCCGCTCCCGTCACCCCGCGCGTCGACCAGCGCGAAACCAACCAGCAAAGGCGCATCGACAACGGTGTCGCCTCCGGCCAGCTCAATGCCAAGGAGACCAACCGCCTCGACAAGCAGCAAGGCCGCATCGCCGCGGTCGAAGCGAACGACAAGGCCGACGGCAAGGTCACGGGCAAGGAGCGTCGCCAGCTGCACCGCATGCAGGATCGTTCGAGCAAGAACATCCACGCGCAGAAGCACGACGCGCAAGTCGCGGCGAAGCCGTAGGCGTCGCGACGCGGCGCCGACTCAGTCGGCGTCGATGTCTGCGTCCGACGGCCCTCTCTTGAGCTCGAGCGCGCGCGCGTAGAGCAGATTGCGCGGCGCGCCGCCGATCTCGGCCGCCAGCGCGACGGCCTGCTTCAGCGGCAAGGCGGCGAGCAGCGGCGACAGCAAGGCGTCGTGACCGCTCGCATCGCTCTCGGAGACCGCCGCCGGCAGCGCATGCAGGACGAGGACGAACTCGCCGCGCGTCCGGTTCGCCTCCGCATCGAGCCACGCGGGCAATTCGCGCGCAGGCATCGTCGCGATCGTCTCGAACTGCTTGGTCAGCTCGCGGCAGATCGTCGTCACGCGCTCGGGACAGGCCGCGGCCAACTCGCGCGCCAAGGCGTCGATCCGGTGCGGCGCCTCGAACACAATTTGCGTCGACGCGCTGCGCGCCAGCTCGGCCAAGCGGCGCGCGCGCTCCGCTCCGCGCGCGGCCAGGAAGCCGACGAAGGCGAAGCCGGTCGACGCCGTGTCGCCGGCGGCACACATCGCAGCGAGCGTGCTGCTCGCCCCCGGCAGCGGCACGACGCGGTAGCCGGCGACGCGTGCGGCCGCGACGAGCTCGGCGCCCGGATCGCTGATCGCCGGCGTCCCCGCATCGCTGACGTAGGCGACGCGTTCGCCGCGCGCGAGTCGCTCCAGCACCGCCGACGCCGCGCTGCGCTCGTTGTGCTCGTGCACGGCGACGAGCGGCTTGTCGATGCCGAAGTGGCGCAGCAACGCCGCGCTGTGGCGTGTGTCCTCGCAGGCGATGGCGTCGACGAGGGCGAGCACATGGAGTGCGCGCAGGGTCAGGTCGGCGAGATTGCCGATCGGCGTGGCGACGACATAGAGCGCGGCCGCGGGATACTGCTGGCCGCCGGCGGCCAGGGCCGCGGCTTCGACGAGCTTCGATCCATCCAGCACAGGCTTGACCCTCCATCCCACGGCGCATGGCGACGACCCCGGCCACGACGAAGGCGCTCGGCGACGCTGCCGAAGCGAGGGCGCTCGCCCATCTCACCCGGGCCGGGCTGGTGCTGGTGCAGCGCAATTATCGGGTCGCGCGCGGGCCACGCGCCAAGGGTGGCGAGGTCGACCTCGTGATGCGCGACGGCGACGGAACGCTGGTCTTCGTCGAAGTGCGCGCGCGGCGCGACGATCGCTTCGGCGGCGCCGCGGCAAGCATCGGTCCTGCGAAGCGACAACGCATCGTCTTCGCGGCGATGCACTTCTTGCGCCACCAACCGCGGCCGCCGCCGTGCCGCTTCGACGTCGTCGCGGTCGACGGCGATCGCATCGAGTGGCTGCGCGCGGCGTTCGACGCGTCGTAGAGCCCGCTTCGACGCGGAGGCCATTGACCGCGCCCCGTCGATGAACCTTTGCGCCGAAAGGGGTGTCATATCATCCCAGATCATGCTCGAACAACGCATCCAGCAGCAGTTTTTCGACAGCGCCGACCTCAAGTACGCGGCCGCCGAAGTGCTTTCGAAGCCGATCGCCGACGCCGTCAGCGCGATCGTCGGCTGCATCACCGGCGGCGGCAAGGTGCTCGCCTGCGGCAACGGCGGCTCGGCTGCCGACGCCCAGCATTTCGCGGCCGAGTTCGTCGGCCGCTTCGAGCGCGAGCGGCCCGGCCTGGCAGCCATCGCCCTCACCGTCGACACTTCGATCCTCACGGCCGTCGGCAACGACTACAGCTTCGAGGTCGTCTTCGCGAAGCAGGTGCAGGCGCTCGGGCAGCCCGGCGACGTGCTGCTCGCGATGTCGACGAGCGGCAACTCCGCAAACATCCTCGCCGCGGTCGCGGCAGCGCGCGCCAAGGACATGACCGTCGTCGCCCTCACCGGCAACACCGGCGGCAAGATGGGCGAGCGACTCACCGAAACCGACGTCCACATCTGCGTCCCGCACGAGCGCACGGCCCGCATCCAGGAGGTGCACCTGCTCGTGCTGCACTGCCTGTGCGACGCGGTCGACCTGCAATTGCTCGGCGAACAGGAAAACACATGACCCGTTCCGTTTCCATGCAAGCACGCACCGTCGCGCTCGCCGCCAGTGCACTGGCGCTCTCCACGCTCGCCGGCTGCGCCGCGGTCATCGTCGGTGGTGCCATCGTCGGCAGCGCGATGGTCGCGACCGATCGCCGCACCTCGGGCTCGCAGGTCGACGACGAAGTGATCGAGCTGAAGGCCAAGGGCCGGATGGGCGAAGCCTTCCCCGACGACCGCGTGCGCATCAACACCACGAGCTACAACCGCATGGTGCTGCTCACCGGCGAGGTTCCGAACGACGCCGACAAGGTCACGGCCGAGCAGGCGGTCGCGCGCATCGACAACGTGCTCTCGGTCGTCAACGAGCTGAGCGTCGGGCCGTCGAACACCTTCAGCGAGAAGACGAAAGACGCCTTCGTCACGGCCAAGGTCAAGACCAGCCTGGTCGACGCCAAGGACCTGTTCGCCAACTCGATCAAGGTCGTGACGCATCGCGGCGTCGTCTACCTCATGGGCCGGGTCACCGAGCGCGAGGCGCTCCGCGCCACCGAGGTCGCGCGCGGCGTGACCGGCGTGGTCAAGGTCGTGCGCGTGTTCGAGATCCTGACCGAGTCGGATCTGGCCAACACCCAGCCGAAGATGCTCGCCAAGCCGGCCAGCGCGCCCTGATCCCGATCGCGATGCGGGCGCCGCGCGCCCGAGGGCGCTAGCCCAGGCGTCGGATCAGGCTCGACGTGTCGTTGCGCTTGCCACCCATGGCCTGGACGTCGGCGTAGAACTGGTCGACGAGCGCCGTCACGGGCAGACGTGCGCCGTTGAGGCGGGCTTCCTCGAGCGCGATGCCGAGATCCTTCCTCATCCAGTCGACGGCGAAGCCGAAGTCGAACTTGCCTTCGATCATCGTCGGGCCGCGGTTGTCCATCTGCCAGCTTTGCGCCGCACCCTTGCCGATGACCTCGAGGACGGCCTTCATGTCGAGGCCGGCCTTCTGGCCGAAGGCGATCGCCTCCGACAGGCCCTGGACGAGCCCGGCGATCGCGATCTGGTTGACCATCTTGGCGAGTTGACCCGAGCCGCTCGGGCCGAGCAGCGTC
This sequence comes from Rhizobacter sp., assembly GCA_043732605.1. Classification (GTDB taxonomy): domain Bacteria; phylum Pseudomonadota; class Gammaproteobacteria; order Burkholderiales; family Burkholderiaceae_C; genus Schlegelella_A. The sequence goes on from JAYTHL010000114.1 coordinate 6,004, forward strand.
ATTGCCTTGGCGAACGCCATCGCCAGGGGCTTCGCTTCGGCGAACGCGGCTTCGTCGCCGCCGCACATCACGGTGAGCGCGCCGTTGATGGCGCCCAGGTTGCCGCCCGAGACCGGCGCGTCGACGAACTTCACTCCCTTCTTCGCGGCTTCGGCCG
>JAYTHL010000115.1:0-6160 GCA_043732605.1 Rhizobacter sp.
AGTGCTGGTTCTCGAACAGCAGGCCGGCCTGCTCGAATGCGCGCTTCTTGCTCGTCGCATCGATGTCGACGAGGACTCCCGTGGCAGGCAGGATGGCGGCAAGACGATTCATGGGGGTCGCGCCGGAGGCGGCGGGCGGTGCGCCGGCGGGAGTGACAACGCGGTGAATTATGAAGTCGACGCCGGTGGCGCGCTCGACTTCCCCGCGTCCACGGGGGCCGGGCGGGCCGGGCTGCGGCGCGGCGGCAACAGCGCCGCGCCGGACGCGCTCAGTTCAGAGCCGCGTCGATCCGCTTGGCAGCGGCGTGGTGGTGGTTCTGGACCTTGTCCTTGTGGCGGCAGACCTGGCGGTCTAGCTTGTCCATGAGCTGGTCGATCGCGGCGTAGAGATCCTCGGACGTGCACTCGGCGAAGATGTCCTTGCCCTTCACGTGCACCGTCACCTCTGCCTTCTGGCGCCGTTCCTTCTCGGCCGGCTTGTCGATCGAGAGCAGGACGGTGATGTCAACCACCTGGTCGAAATGGCGCGTGATCCGGTCGAGCTTGGCGATCACGTATTCGCGGATCGCCGGGGTGACATCGAGGTGATGACCGCTGATCGTCAGATTCATGTAAATCCTTTCGGGGATGCGGCAGGACACGGTAGCAGAGCAGCCCAAGTCTGTCTCGGAAAAAGGGTCGTTCGCGGGAGGGTCTGACACCAGTCTATGGCCGTGGCGAATCGCATACCGCGCCGCCCGACCCCGCGCCGAGCCGATGCGATAATTTCGTCACCGCATTTCGAGACTTCGTTCTTGGACATCTTCCACCCTGGGTGACCGTCCGCTCCAGCCGAGCCGGATTCTGCTCGCTGGAGCTCTCATGCTGAATGTCTTCTCGCTGGCCAACGGCCGGCTGTTCCAGGAAGAGATCGAGAGTCACGAGGCGCTGGCCCACGTCCAGCCGATCTGGGTCGATCTTGACGCGCCGTCCGAGGAAGAGAAGCGCTGGATCGCCGAGCACTTCGGCCTGACCATCCCGAGCGACGCTGTCGACGACGACCTCGAGGAATCGGCCCGCTTCTACGAGGAAGACAACGGCGAGCTGCACATCCGCTCCGACTTCCTGATCGACGACGGCGAGACGCCGCGCAACGTCCGCGTCGCCTTCATCCTCTTTCGCAACATCCTGTTTTCGGTCCACGCCGAGGACCTGCCGGTCTTTCGCCTGCTGCGCCTGCGCGCGCGCCGCATCCCGGCGCTGATCGAGGACCCGAAGGACGTGCTCCTGAAGCTCTACGACGCGGACGCCGAATATTCGGCCGACGCGCTCGAGGGCATCTACGACAGCCTCGAGGCCGTCAGCGCGCGCGTGCTACGGCAAGACGTCGACGATCGCGCCGCGGGCGAGGCGCTCTCGGCGATCGCCAAGGAGGAAGACCTCAACGGCCGCATCCGCAGGAACGTGATGGACACGCGCCGCGCCGTGAGCTTCATGATGCGCAGCCGGATGCTCAATGCCGAGCAGTTCGAGGAAGCGCGCCAGATCCTGCGCGACATCGATTCGCTCGACAGCCACACGACCTTCCTGTTCGACAAGATCAACTTCCTGATGAACGCCACGGTCGGCTTCATCAACATCAACCAGAACAAGATCATCAAGCTGTTTTCGGTGGCCAGCGTGGGCCTGCTGCCGCCGACGCTGATCGCGAGCATCTACGGGATGAACTTCAAGGCCATGCCCGAGCTCGACTGGCAGCTCGGCTACCCCTTCGCCATCGCGCTGATGGTCGCGTCGGTCGTGGCGCCCTTCGTCTACTTCCGCAGGAAGGGCTGGCTCAGGTAGCACAATCCTGCGACAAGAATTTCGGAGGAGACCCGATGAAGATCAGCCGCACGGTCGCGACGCTCGCTCTCGCCGCATGGGGCGCGGCCAACGCCGCCTGTCTGACCGACAGCGAGGCCGCCGAGCTCTTCGACCGCTTCGCCCAGAAGACGCCGGCGACCTTGCCGGCGATCACCAGCGAGGCTGACGGCGCGTGCAGCCGCACCAAGCTCAACGCGCTGCTCGCGCTCCAGTACGGCAAGGTCGTCGGCTACAAGGCCGGCCTCACCAACCCGGCGGTTCAGAAGCGCTTCGGCGCCGACAAGCCGGTCTGGGGCGTGCTCTATGACGGCATGATCCTCGACGACGGCGCCACCGTCGACGCCGCGTTCGGCGCTCGGCCGCTGTTCGAGGCCGACATGCTGGTGCGCGTGAAGAGCGCCGCCATCAACAGCGCCAAGACGCCGATGGACGTGCTCGAGTCGATCGACCAGATCATCCCGTTCATCGAGCTGCCCGATCTCGTCGTCGCCAATCCGGCGACGCTCAACGGCAACGGGGTCACCGCGATCAACGTCGGCGCGCGCCTCGGCGTCGCCGGCCGGCCGATCATGGCCCCGCTCTTTCGCGCCGAGCGCTTCGCGATGCTCGACGCGCTGCGCGACATGACGGTCGTGATGAGCGACGGCAACGGCGTCGAGATCTCGCGCGGCAAGGGCAGCGACATCCTCGAGCATCCGCTCAACGCCGTCGTCTGGCTCGCTGGCGCACTCGCCGCCCAGGGCCTGGCGATGGAGCCCGGCCAGTGGATCAGCCTGGGCTCGTTCTCGCCGCTGACGCCGCCCAAGCCCGGACAGAAGGTCGTCGTGCGCTACGAGGGCCTGCCCGGCGCGATGCCGGTGTCCGTCACCTTCCGCTGACGCGGCCGCGCCGGTCGGCGCGATGCCTCACGGCCGGCGCAGCGTGAACTGGACGACGTCGGTGTTGCCCGTGGCGAAGGCCGCCTCGCAGTACGCGAGGTAGAAGTCCCAGGTGCGCATGAAGCGGGTGTCGAAGCCGAGCGCCCGCACCGCGCCGTCCTGCGCCAGGAAGCGATCGCGCCAGCGGCGCAAGGTCTCGGCGTAATCTTCGCCGAACGCGGCTTCGTCGACGACCTCGAGCCCGGCCGCGAGCGCCGCGGCGCGAAATGCGCTGCGGCTCGGCAGCTGTCCGCCCGGGAAGATGTATTGCTGGATGAAGTCGGTCGAGCGCAGATAGCGCTCGAACAGCACGTCGCGGATCGTGATGCTCTGGATGCAGGCCTTGCCGCCGGGCTTGAGGCGCGCATGCACGGCGGCGAAGAAGTCGGGCCAGTAACGCCGGCCGACGGCCTCGAACATCTCGATCGAGACGACGGCGTCGAACGGCGGGTCGTCGATCTCGCGGTAGTCCTGCAGGCGCAGGTCGGCGTCGAGCCCGGCAGTGGCGAGGCGGTCGCGGGCCCAGGTGAGCTGCTCTGTCGAGAGCGTCACGCCGGTGACCTTGGCACCCAGCTCGCGCGCGCCGAGCTCTGCGAGCGCGCCCCAGCCGCAGCCGATCTCGAGGACGCGGTCGCCCGGCTCGACGTCGCAGGCGGCGAGCGCGCGCCGCGACTTGGCGTGCTGCGCGTCGGCGAGATCGCCGCCGCGGTCGCCGTCGAACCAGGCGCTGCTGTAGCTCATCGTCGGATCGAGCCAGAGGCGGTAGAACGCGTTGCCGAGGTCGTAGTGGGCGTGGATGTTGCGCTTCGAGCCGCTCTTCGAGTTGCGCCGCAGCAGGTGCTTGACGCGATACAGCAGCGACCCGAACCACGTGCCGTAGACGATCTCCTCGACGTCGTCTCGATTGGTCGTGAACAGGGTGATCAGGGCCGCGAGGTCGGGCGTGGTCCAGTCGCCGGCGATGTAGGTCTCGGCGAAGCCGATGTCGCCCGAGCGCAGCGCCGCGGCGCAGACCTTCCAGTTGCGCATCGAGATCGCGGCACGCGGCTGGCCCTCGGCGGCGTTGCCGAAGTGCATCGACTGGCCGTCGGGCAGGCGCACGTCGAGCGAGCCATGGCGAAGGTTGCGCATCATCGCAAGGACGGCGCGTGCGGCGGCTGGTGCGTTGGCAACGAGGTCGGATCGGGAGCTTCGGGTGATCGCGGTCATGGTCGAAGGAGGTGAAGGGTTCGGATGGTCGATCCGGCGAACAGGGCAATCGGCGCGCTCAACGCGTCGGCGACGAGCTCGGCGGCGCGGGCCGGGCGACCAGCGGCACGCGCTTGGCCCAGAGCCGCACGGCCTGCCAGTGGATGCGCAGCACGATGGCAAGCGTCAGCAACGGAATTCTGAGGAAGGCGAGCGCGACGCTGCGCCGGGTGAGTGGTTCGAGGGCGCCCGAGACGCTCGTTTGCAGCAGAAGTCCGTCGTCGTCATGGTGGTCGATGCGCGCCAAAGTCCGTCCCGGAGGGATACGCGTTCCCGGCGCGGCCGGATGCAGGTCGGTGCGCAAAAACCGGAAGCGATAGTCGCCTGCAACAGCGCAGAAGGGCGAGACGTAGAACGCCTTCGCCACGCGCAGCTCGCGGCCGAAGGCGAGCGTGTCGCCGCGCAGCAGGTAGCAGTGGCGCTGGCCGAAGGTGTTGTTGACCTCGACGACGACGGCGGCGAGCGAATCGTCGGCGCGGTGGCAGTACCAGAAGCTCACCGGCTTGAAGACGTAGCCGAGGACGCGCGGATAGGTATGCAGCCAGACCTCTCCATCCGCGTCGGCGATGCCTTCGCTCGCCAGCATGTCCTCGATCCACGCCAGGCTGTCGGCGCGGCCGTCGCCGTGGTCGCGGTCGTGGAAGCTGAGCCAGCCGCGTCGGTTGCGGGCGAGCGTCGACGCGGGCTGGCGGCGCAGCGAGCGCATCGGCAGGAGCAGGAAGTAGGTCGGGTAGACGAAGGCGTTGCGCACCGGCCGCAAGCGCGTGTGGCGGACCTCGCCCACGCCCAGCAGCGGGCGATGCGTCTCGATGCGGCTCACGCGCGCTCCGGCGCCGTGGCCCGCTCGGCGCCGGCGAGTCGTGCAATCACGCCGTCGCAGGCCGCGAGCCCCGAGGCCAGTCCGTCCTCGTGGAAGCCGTAGCCGGTCCATGCGCCGCAGAACCAGGTGTCGGCTCGGCCCTGCAGCGCAGGCAGCTTCGCCTGGGCCGCGATCGCCCGCCGATCGAACACCGGATGCGAATAGTGGAACTCGCCGTGCACCGAGGCCGCGTCGGGCTCGCTGACCGGATTGAGCGACACGATCACGGGCGTCGCGAACGGCAGCGGCTGCAGCTTGTTGATGAGGTAGTGCAGGCACACCGCCGGTTCTGCGCCGGAAGCGTTGCGGGCGCGCTCGTAGTTCCACGCCGCCCACGCCGCTTTCCGGCGCGGCAGGACGCCGACATCGGTGTGCAGGATCGCCCGGTTGGGCTGGTAGCGGATCGCGCCGAGGACGTCGCGCTCGGCGTCGGTCGCGTCGGCCAGGAGCGCGAGCGACTGCTCGCTGTGGGCGGCCAGGACGACGGCATCGAAGCGCTCGGTGCCGCGGTCGGTGGTCACGTCGGCGCCGCCGATCGGCAGCCGCCTGACGCGTCGCACCGGCGCGTGGAGCCGCGCGTCAGCCACGTCGCTCAGCATCCTGGCGACATAGACGCGCGAGCCGCCACGCACCGTGTACCACTGCGGCCGGTCGGCGATCTGCAGGAGGCCGTGGTTGTGGCAGAAGCGCAGCAGCGCGGCGATCGGGAAGCGCAGCATCTGCTCGGTCGGGCACGACCAGATGCAGCCGATCATCGGCAGGAAGTACCAGTCGCGGAACGCGGTCGAGAAGCGGTGCGCGTCGAGGAAGTCGCCGACGGAGTCGTAGTTGCCTGCTTGTGTGCCGGTCGCGAGCCCGGTGGCGATGCGGTTGAAGCGCACCACGTCGGCCAGCATCCGCAGAAACGCCGGCCGCAGCAGATTGGACGGCTGCGCGAAAACCGAGCCCAGGCTGGAGCCGCCCCATTCGATGCCGGCGTCGGGCACTTGGGCCGAGAACGACATCTCTGACTTGGCTGTCTCGACGCCGAGCTCGGCGAAGAGGGCCACGAGGCGCGGATAAGTGCGCGCGTTGTAGACCAGGAAGCCGCAGTCGACGCCGTGCGAGACGCCGTCGTGGGTGACGTCGACCGTGTGCGCGTGGCCGCCGAAATGATCGCCCCCCTCGTAAAGCGTGACCCTGGCGTGGCCGGACAGGCCCCGGGCCGCCGCGAGCCCGGCGATCCCCGATCCGATGACCGCGACGCGCTTCATCGTCGGGGCCCTTGGCCGCGGGCCGCAGCGGGCCGGCC
>JAYTHL010000116.1:0-6158 GCA_043732605.1 Rhizobacter sp.
GCGTGCTCGCGCTCGATCAGCGCGGTGTCGAGATCGGCGCCGGCGAACGATGCCGTCGCGACGAGACGGCCGAGAAAATCGACGTTGTTGGCGACGCCCACGATCCGGTACTGCGCGAGCGCGTCGCGCATGCGGCGCAAGGCTGCCGGCCGGTCGCTGTCGTGGACGATGAGCTTGGCGATCATCGGGTCGTAGAACGGCGTGATCGAATCGCCCTCCTCGACGCCGGTGTCGATGCGGACGTGCGCCGACGCGTGCGGCGTCGTCAGGTGGACGAGCTTGCCCGTCGAGGGCAGGAAGCCGCGGTCGGGATCCTCGGCGTAGATGCGCGCCTCGATCGCGTGGCCGTGGATGGCGAGCTGGTCCTGGCGCAGCGGCAGCGGTTCGCCGGCAGCGACGCGCAGCTGCCATTCGACGAGGTCGAGGCCGCTGATCATCTCGGTCACCGGATGCTCGACCTGCAGCCGCGTGTTCATCTCCATGAAGTAGAAGCGGCCGTCGGGATGGGCGATGAACTCGACCGTGCCCGCACCCACGTAGCCGACCGCCTTCGCCGCCTCGACCGCGGCCTGGCCCATCGCGGCGCGGCGCTCGGCCGTCATGCCCGGCGCGGGCGCTTCCTCGAGCACCTTCTGGTGCCGGCGCTGCACCGAGCAGTCGCGCTCGAAGAGATGGACGCAGGCGCCCTGCGTGTCGGCGAAGACCTGGATCTCGATGTGGCGCGGCTTCAGCACGTACTGCTCGACGAGGACGCGGTCGTCGCCGAACGCGCTCATGGCCTCGCGTCGGCACGAGGCGAGCGCAGCGTCGAAGTCGGCGGCCGCATCGACGCGCCGCATGCCCTTGCCGCCGCCGCCCGCGCTCGCCTTGATCAGCACCGGAAAGCCGATGCGGCTCGCTTCGCGCGCGAGCATCGCGCCGTCCTGACCGTCGCCGTGATAGCCCGGCGTCAGCGGCACGCCGGCCTTCTCCATCAACTGCTTGGCCGCCGACTTCGAACCCATCGCGCGAATTGCGGGCCCCGGCGGGCCGATGAAGACGATGCCCGCTTCGGCGCAGGCGTCGGCGAACGCCGCGTTCTCCGAAAGAAAGCCGTAGCCCGGATGCACGGCCTCGGCGCCGGTCGCCTTCGCGGCGGCGACGATTTTCTCGGCGACCAGATACGACTCGCGCGCCGCCGCCGGGCCGATGCGCACGGCTTCGTCGGCGAGGCGCACATGGCGCGCGTTCGCATCGGCATCGGAATAGACGGCGACGGTCGCGATGCCCATCTTGCGGGCCGTCTTGATAACGCGGCAGGCGATCTCGCCGCGGTTGGCGATCAGGATCTTGGTGAACATCGCTTTATTGTCTCCTTGCGTTGCGTTGCGTTGCGCTGCTCGCGGCTCACGCGGCATCGAAGCGAGTCGCCCTGCTCCGCTCCATGTCCCCCGATTCCCGGCTTCGCCGCGAATCTCCTCCTAATACTTGCGCTCCGCAGGGCGCCTCACTCCGATGCCGAGTTGCCTCGAGCGGGAGCCGTCGCCTGCCTCGGTTCGGACTCGGGCCGGTGGGCGGTGTGCGGAGCGCAAGTATTAGGAGGAGAGCCAGGGCTTCAGCCCTGGCTCGGGGGACATGGAGCGGAGCACACCGTCCGCCGGCCCAGTCCGCGTGTGCCACCGACACGGCCACGCGAACGACATCACATCCGGAACACGCCGAACTTCGTCGCCGGGATCGGCGCATTCAGCGTCGTCGCGAGCGAGAGCCCCAGGACGCGGCGGGTGTCGGCCGGATCGATGACGCCGTCGTCCCAGAGCCGCGCGCTCGCGTAGTACGGATGGCCCTGGTGCTCGTACTGCTCCAGCAGCGGCGCCTTGAACGCGCGCTCTTCCTCGGCCGACCATGTGCCGCCGCGCGCCTCGATGCCGTCGCGCTTGACTGTCGCGAGCACGGCGGAGGCCTGCTCGCCGCCCATGACGCTGATGCGCGCGTTGGGCCACATCCACATGAAGCGCGGCGAATAGGCGCGGCCGCACATGCCGTAGTTGCCGGCGCCGAACGAGCCGCCGATCAGCACCGTGAGCTTGGGCACCTGCGCGGTCGCGACGGCCGTGACCATCTTCGCGCCGTCGCGCGCGATGCCGGCGTTCTCGACCTTCTTGCCGACCATGAAGCCGGTGATGTTCTGCAGGAAAAGGAGCGGCACGCGCCGCTCGCAGCAGAGCTCGATGAAGTGGGCGCCCTTCTGCGCCGACTCGCTGAACAGGATGCCGTTGTTGGCGATGATCCCGATCGGCATGCCGTACAGGCGCGCGAAGCCGGTGACGAGCGTCGCGCCGTAGCGCGCCTTGAACTCGTCGAGGCGCGAACCATCGACGATCCGCGCGATGACCTCGCGCACGTCATAAGGCTTTCGCGTGTCCTGCGGGATGACGCCGTAGATCTCCTTCGGATCGAAGAGCGGCTCCTCGCTCGGCTCGTGCGTCACCGTCTGCGGCTTCGTGCGGTTCAGACTGGCGACGATGCGGCGCGCGATCGCGAGCGCGTGGCGATCGTCGTCGGCGAGGTGGTCGGCGACGCCCGAGAGGCGCGTGTGCACGTCGCCGCCCCCGAGCTCCTCGGCGCTCACGATCTCGCCGATCGCCGCCTTCACGAGCGGCGGGCCGCCGAGGAAGATCGTGCCCTGGTTCTTGACGATGATCGTCTCGTCGCTCATCGCCGGCACGTAGGCGCCACCGGCCGTGCACGAGCCCATCACGACCGCGATCTGGGCGATGCCCTGGGCGCTCATGTTGGCCTGGTTGAAGAAGATGCGGCCGAAGTGCTCACGGTCTGGGAAGACATCGTCCTGGCGCGGCAGGAACGCGCCGCCGGAGTCGACGAGGTAGATGCACGGCAAGCGGTTCTGCAGCGCGATCTCCTGCGCGCGCAGATGCTTCTTCACCGTCATCGGGTAGTAGGTGCCGCCCTTCACCGTCGCGTCGTTGGCGACGATCATGCATTCCTGGCCGTGGACGCGGCCGATGCCGGCGATCATTCCCGCGGCCGGCGCCTCGCCGTCGTACATGCCATAGGCCGCGAGCTGGCCGATCTCGAGGAAGGGCGCGCCGGCGTCGAGCAGTCCGTCGACGCGCTCGCGCGGCAAGAGCTTGCCGCGCGCGACGTGCCGCTCGCGCGACTTGAGGTCGCCGCCGGCCGCGATCTCGGTCGCGCGGGCGCGCAGGTCGTCAACCTGCGCCTGCAGGAAGGCGGCATTGCTGCGGAAGTCTTCCGAGCGCGTGTCGATGCGCGATGTCAACGCGGGCATGGGTCGTGAAGGGTCGTGGGGCCGACCGCGAGCTTAACGTCGCCGCGCCGCCGGCCCCGGCGGGGTTCGACGGGCAGGCAAGCCCCCTTTCCACGGACGCGGCAGGCGCCTAGGATCGCTCGCCGCATGCACGCCAAGCCGCACGACAACAACGGAGGAGACACATGACATCCCTTGCAACCTACCTCGGCCGCGCCCTCGGCGTGGCCGCTCTCGTCACCGGCACGGCCCACGCGGCCGACCTGATCGTCTCGGCGCAGGACGGCAAGTTCGTCCGCGTCGACGGCGTCGCCACGTTCCCCGTGCCGGCGCCGAGCGACAGCCTCATCGTCCTCGACGCGTCGCGCTTCCCGCCGGTCGTCAAGGCGACCGTCGACGTCGGCATCGCGCACACGGTGCAAGGCCCGCCGCAGGCCGTCGCGATCACGCCCGACGGCAAGCTCGCCATCGTCGCCGCGCCGACGCGCTACGACTACGCGGCGAAGAAGGAGCTCTACGACAACGTCCTGCAGATCGTCGACCTCGAAGCGTCGCCGCCAGCGGTGGTCGCCAGGGTCGACGTCGGCGGCCATCCCAACGGGCTCTCGATCAACCGCGAAGGCACGCTGCTGCTCGCCGCGGCACACGACGGCATGGTCAAGGTGCTGACGATCGAGGGCAAGACCGTGAAGCTCGCGTCGCAGGTCAAGGTCGGCGAGAAGCGCCTGTCGGGCATCTCGTTCACGAACGACGGCAAGGCGGCCATCGTCGCCCTGCGCGACGAGAACGGCGCCGCCGTGCTGAGCGTCGACGGCACGACCGTCGCGCTCACGAAGGAGCGGATCGCGACCGGCGTCAATCCCTACGCGATCGACGTCTCGAGCGACGGCCGCTGGGCCGTGATCGGCAACACCGGCATCTCGCGGACGGTCGACGACGCCGACGTCGTCACGCTCGTCGACGTCAGCAAGCGGCCGTTTCGCGCCGCGCAGCAGATCTCGGTGTCGGCCACGCCAGAAGGCGTCGCGATCTCGCCCGACGGGCACTGGATCGCGGTGTCGTCGATGGCTGGCTCCAACCTGCTCGTGACCGATCCGGGCCGACACAAGCTCGGCACGGTCGCGCTGTTCGAGATCCGCAACGGCGCAGCGATCAAGGTGAGCGAGGTGCCCGGCGGCGAGGCGGCGCAGGGCCTCGTCTTCACGCAGGACAGCAAGACGGTCATCGTCCAGTTCGACGTCGAGAAGGCGCTGGCGATGTACGCCGTGCGCGACGGCAAGCTCGTCGACACGGGCGAACGGATCCGGCTGGCTGCCGGACCGGTGTCGATCCGGTCGATGCCACGCTGATCGGCGAGCCGCCGACGGCGGCCGCTTCTCGTCGATTCAGCGCTGAGCGCGCCGGAGCCGCACGAACGAGCAGATCACGGCGGGGACTTGCGCCTACATGCTCTCGGCGTACAGCTCGCGCCCGATCAGCATGCGCCGGATCTCGCTCGTGCCGGCGCCGATCTCGTACAGCTTCGCGTCGCGCCACAGCCGGCCGACGGGGTATTCGTTGGTGTAGCCGACGCCGCCGAGCGCCTGGATGGCCTCGCCGGCCATCCAGGTCGCCTTCTCCGCCGAATAGAGGATGGCGCCAGCCGCGTCCTTCCTCAAGGTGCGCGAGTGGTCGCCGCGATCGCACGCCTGACCGACCGCGTACACATAGGCGCGCGACGCCGACCAGGTCGTGTAGAGGTCGGCGACCTTGCCCTGCATCAGCTGGAACTCGCCGATCGACTGGCCAAACTGCTTGCGTTCATGCACGAAGGGCATGACGACGTCCATGCACGCGGCCATGATGCCCAGCGGCCCGCCCGAGAGCACGGCACGCTCGTAGTCAAGGCCGCTCATCAGCACCTTCACGCCGCCACCTTCCTTGCCGAGGACGTTCTCGGCCGGCACCTCGCAGTCCTCGAAGAAGACCGGATAGGTGTTGGAGCCGCGCATGCCGAGCTTGTCGAGCTTGCTGCCGTACGACAGGCCCTTCATCCCCTTCTCGACGACGAAGGCGGTCATGCCGCTCGGCCCGGCGTCGGGGTTGGTCTTGGCGTACACGATCATCGTGTCGGCGTCGCCGCCGTTGGTGATCCACATCTTCGAGCCGTTGAGCACGTAGCGGTCGCCCTTGAGCTCGGCGCGCAGCTTCATGCTGACGACGTCCGACCCGGCGTTCGGCTCGCTCATCGCGAGCGCGCCGACGTGCTCGCCCGAGACCAGCTTCGGCAGGTACTTCTTCTTCTGCGCCTCGCTGCCGTTGCGATGGAGCTGGTTGACCGCGAGGTTCGAGTGCGCGCCGTACGAGAGGCCGACCGACGCCGACGCGCGCGACACCTCTTCCATCGCGACGATGTGGGCGAGGTAGCCGAGGCCGCTGCCGCCGTACTCCTCCTTCACCGTCATGCCGTGCAGGCCGAGCGATCCGAGCTTCTTCCACAGGTCGGCAGGGAAGAGGTTGTCGCGATCGATGTCGGCTGCACGCGGCGCGATCTCGTCGTCGGCGAACTGCTGCACGCTGTCGCGCAGCATCGCGATCGTCTCGCCGAGGTCGAAGCCGAGTCCGGGAAGGTGGGGCATGTCTTGTCTCCGCTCAAGTCCGAGTCTGCTCGCAAGCTTAACGTCGCCGCGCGGGACGATCCGCCGTGGATTGATGGATCGCAACCTCGACGACGCGGATCGGTCGTGCAATCGGTGTCGAGGGTTTTCCTCGCCATTCACCACATCATGGACACGACGTCTCCGTCGCCGCACGCAGTTGCCGGCGCGGCCGGGAGCGCGATCCCGCATCGCAAGGTGATCCGCTCGTGGCTGGCACCGATCTCCGCACGCAGCACCGCACGCGCGATGCT
>JAYTHL010000117.1:0-6149 GCA_043732605.1 Rhizobacter sp.
CGCGCGAGCCCGGGCCGCATCGCGACGTGGGCGAACGTCGCCGCGACACGCAGTCGACGCGCGAAGCGGCGCCGCCAGAGCGCTTCGTAGCGCGCCAGCACGGTCCGTTGCGACGCGGCGGCGCCGGCCGTGTCGAGCAGCTCGTGCTTCAGCGGCCCGATCAGCGACGCGAGCACGAAGGCCGACTGCAGCGCCATGCTGATGCCTTCACCGACGATCGGATGCGCTTCACCGGCGGCGTTGCCGATGCGAAAGACGCCGTCGCCCGCGCCGAGCCGCACGCCAGGCCGGAGCGGCCCGCTCGCGAGCCAGGCGCCTTCGCGCGTCGCGTCGCGCAACGCATCACCGACGCCAACGCATGTGCGCCGCAGCATCGCCTCGACGACATCGCCGGCGCGATCGCCCAACCGCTCTGCACGCAAGGCCTGGAGGCGATCGGCGCGCACGCAGCAGGCGAGCGTCGCCAGCGCGCCGTCGGCGACGACCATGCCGCCGTAGCCGCCTGGAAACGACAGCACGGGCAGCAGATCGGCAGCGATCGCTGCATTGCGGAAGTTGGCCTTGAACGCGAACAGGTCGCCCGGCGACCGGCGCAGGCGAAGCGCGGTGCGCTCCGACGGCAGTGGCTCCCACGAGCCGTGCGCCGCGACGACGAGGCCGGCGTGCAGCTCGACCTCCTCGCCGACATCGTCGAGCGAGCGCACGCGCAGGCGAAAGCCTCCGGCGCTGCCGGCGATCGACTGCAGCGACCACGGCTGCAGCAGCGTCGCGCCGGCGCCTTCCGCGGCATCGGCGAGCAGCGTGTCGAGATGCTCGCGGCCCAGCGCGCGGCCCCAGCGCTGCGTGCCCTCGCCCTGCGGCAGCGCGGCCGTGACGGTGTCGCCGCCGTGCATCAGCGCGACCCGTCGCAGCTCGGCGCCGGCGAGCCGGTCGAAGGCCGTGCCGATGCCGAGCGCGTCGAGCAGCGGGAGGTTGCTCGCGGCGACGCACTCGCCGCAGACCTTGCGGCGCGGGAAGGTCTGCCGCTCGACCAGCGCCACCGACCAGCCGGCGCGCGCGAGCAGGACGCCCAAGCTCGCGCCGGCCGGCCCGGCGCCGACGATGGCGACGTCGAACACCGACTTCATCGCGCCGCCCGACGCGGCCCGCGCGTCGATTCGTCGCCGCTGCGCGTGGCGCAGAAGCAGTGCGTGAACGGGCCGTCCTCGTACTCGTGGAGCCGCCAGGCGCCCGAGCGGTCGGGCCAGGCGAGCTCGAGCTCGTCCTCGATGAAGCCGGCGCGGACGCTGAGCACGGCGTCGCGACGCGTCACCGCGTTGGCGCCGAGGAAGACGACCAAGTGGCTGGCGGCGAGCGCGAAGCGGCTGCGTCGCGGCTCGCACGTCGCCAGCGCATCGGCCCGGCGCGCGCAGCCGGCGAGCAGGCGCCGCAAGGCCTCGCCTTCGAAGTGGTGGAGGAAGAGATTGGCGACGACGACGTCCCAGCGCTCGTCGTCGGCGGCGCCTTCGGCCCACTCGAGAACGTCCTGCGACAGCGGTTTCGCACGCCAACCGGCGCCAGCGTAGGCGGCGATCGTCGCGGGCTCGACAATCGGCTGCAGGTCGAGCAAGGTGAGCTCGACATCGCGCAACGGCGCGTCGCGCGAGCGGGCGACGTCGAGCATGAGCAGGCCGTCGCCGCAGCCGAGCTCGACCACGCGCAGCGGCGCGGCCGGCCGTTTCGGCACGACGCGGGCGAGCGCCCGCTCGAGAATCCCGCGCGCGCCCATGAAGCGATTGACGCGGCGCAGGTCGCGTCGCGCGCGGCACGCTGCCGGATCGTCGGGCGCGAGGTGGTCGAGCGTCTCGGGCTCGAGGATGCGCGGCAGCATCGTGGCTCTCGTCTCGACCCTGGGCAGCGGCTCGCTCACTCCACCGCGAGCAGCGCGCCGTGGCAGCTGAAGCCGGCGCCGAACGACGACAGCCACCACCAGCCGCCGGGCGCATCGTCGGCGAGCGCAGCCTCGAGCACGAAGTAGACGAAGGCGCTCGACAAATTGCCGTACTCGCGCAGCATCGCAGCGCTGTAGCGGAAGGCGTCCCCGTCGAGCTCGAAGCGCTTCTCGAGCGCGATCAGCACGTCGCGGCCGCCGGCATGCATGATCCAGGCGGCGACGTCGCCACCGTTCAGATGGTGGCGATCGAGCACGGTCTCGAGGACACGGTGCGCGTACTCGGCGGCGAGCCCGGGCACCTCGCGCGTCAGGACGTTGCGCAGCATGCCGTCGCGTTGCTCGAACATGAGCGCCTTGCGCTGCTTCGGCTCGATCAGCGAGGCGCTGTCTTTCCACTCGATCCGCCGTGTGCCGACGACCGGATCGCGCGACAACACCGCAGCGCCTGCGCCGTCGCCGAAGAGACAGGCGCTGATCAGCACGCCGGGATCGTCGTCGAGGTACATCGCGGCGCTGCTCACCTCGACGCACACCGACAGCACGTGCTCTGCCGCGCCCGAGCCGATCAGCGAGCGCGCGAGCTGCAGGTTCGGCAGCGCCGCGGCGCAACCCTGGCCGACGAGGTCGAAGGCCTGCACGTCGTCGCGCAGCCCGAGGCGCTCGACGACGTGGCCCGACAGGCCCGGGCAGACGTAGCCGGTGCAGGTGCTGACGACAACGGCGCCGATCTGCGCCGGCTCGAGGCGCGCAGAGACGAGTGCGCGGCCCGCGGCGTCCGCGGCGAGCGTCGGCGCATGCGCGAGGAAGCGCCGGCCGAGCGTGTCGGGGTCGATCGTGAAGACCTCGTCGAGCGAATCGATCGCGAGGCGGCGCGCCTCGATGCCGTTGTCGCGTTGCAGGACGGTGCGGGCAATCAGATGCGAACGCGTGCCGAGGCGGGAGAACCAGGCCGAGCGCTGGAACGCCTCGAGGCACTGGGCCTTGGTGAACCGGGACGGCGGCGTCGCCGTGCCGAGGGCGCGAAAGTACATGCGGTGCGGGATCTCTCCGATCGGAGGCCGCAGTATCGCGGCAATCGCCCGGCAAGGTCCCGGGACGGGCCATCGCGAGGCGTGGCGGGTCGCGACACCATGCGGGTCGTCCGACCGGCACGCTTTATGCGCGACGCACGGCCTCCGTGAAAGGCAGGCAATGTCGCGACGAACGCGCAGATCAACACCGCCGTCGGCGCGCGCGACGACTTCGCGCTGCCCGGAGGCCTCTCGGCCCTGCACACCTTCTGGATGGGCACCGACAACTTCGGCCGCGACATCTACATTCGCGTTCTCCATGGCACGCGCACCTCGCTGCTGGTCGCGGCCTTCACCGCCGTCGTCGCGATCGTTGTCGGCGCGCAGCTCGGCATGCTCGCCGGCTACTTCCGCGCCGCCGCAAGGCCGGCGACTCGATCGTCGAAGGCGCGATCAACTTCGGCGCGACGGCCGGCGAAGCCCGCGCCCTCGCCGAGCGATTGATGGACCAGATGCGCCTGCCGCGCGAAAGCCTCGAACGCTATCCGAGCCAGTTCAGCGGCGGCCAGCGACAGCGACTCGCGATCGCACGTGCTCTCGCCTGCCGACCGGCCGCGCTCGTCCCCGACGAGGTGGTGAGCGCGCTCGACGTCAGCGTGCAGGCGCAGATGCTCCAGCTGCTGCGCGACATCCAGGGCGAGCTCGGCCTCGGCCTGGTCTTGATCACCCACGACCTGCGCGTCGCGGCGCAGCTCTGCGACAGGATCGTCGTCATGCACGAAGGCCGGTTCGTCGAGGAGGGGCAGACCGCGGAGCTTTATGCTTGGCCGCAACACGACTACACGCGCCTGCTCCTCGCCGCCGCACCCGCTGCCATGCCTGCCCGGCAACTCGCCTCATGAAGATCCTCGTCGCCGGCTACCAGCACGAGACCAACACCTTCGCGCCGAGCCAGGCCGACTGGGCCGCGTTCAACCGCGGCGACTCGTTCCCGGCGTTCGTGCACGGCGCCGCGATGCTCGCGAAGATGCGCGGCGTCAACATTCCGATCGGCGGCTTCATCGACGCGGCGAAGACGCGCGGCTGGCAGCTCGTGCCGAGCAGCTGGTGCGGCGCGATCCCGTCGGCGCACGTCACCGAAGACGCGTTCGAGCGCATCGCCGCGTCGATCCTCGCCGACGTCGCCATCGGCAATTTCGACGCGGTCTATCTCGACCTGCACGGCGCAGCCGTCGCGACGCACGTCGACGACACCGAAGGCGAGCTGATCGGGCGGATCCGCGCCGTGGTCGGCCCGGACGTCCCGATCGTCGCCAGCCTCGACCTGCACGCCAACGTCACGACTCGGATGCTCGCCGAGGCCGATGCGCTGGTCTCGTACCGCAGCTATCCGCACGTCGACATGGCCGCGACCGGCGAGCTCGCGGCGATGCTGCTCGCGCGTCGCGTGAAGTTCGACCGGCGCGAGCCGACGGCGGCGCGGCGACTGCCGTTCCTGATCCCGCTCAATGCACAGAGCACGTGGATGGAGCCGGCGAAGAGCCTCTACGAAGAGCTCGTCGAGCTCGACCGCGACCTCGGCACCGTGTCGAGCTTCTGCATGGCCTTCCCGGCCGCCGACTTCGAGGAGTGCGCGCCGATGGTCTGGTCGCACGGCAAGCGCGCCGAGGACGCCGTCCATCGCTTCTACGCACGCACGGCCGAGCCGACGCAGTGGCGGCTCGACGTCGTCGATGCCGCCGAGGCGGTGCGCAAGGCCGTCGCCCTGGCCGCGCATCGGAGCGCGCCGGTGGTCCTGGCCGACACGCAGGACAACCCCGGGGCGGGCGGCGACAGCAACACCACCGGCATGTTGCGCGCCCTCTTGCAGCAAGGCGCCGGGCGCGCGTATCCCGGCCAGGTCGCGCTCGGCCTGCTCTTCGATCCGGTCGCGGCCGAGCGCGCATGCACCGCCGGTGTCGGCGCGACGATCGCGCTTTCGATCGGTCGCGCGGTGCCCACCTTCACCGGCGATCCGAGCGACGCGCCTGTGCAAGGCGAGTTCAAGGTGCGCGGCGTGAGCGACGGCGGCGTGACGCTGAAGGGGCCGATGATGACCGGCCTCATGATCAAGCTCGGGCCGTGCGCCTGCGTCGAGATCGATGGCGTCCTCGTCGTCCTCACCAGCGGCAAGAAGCAGCTGCTCGACCGCGAGCTGTTCCGCTTCGTCGGCATCACGCCGGAGGCGATGAAGATCCTCGTCGTCAAGAGCTCGAACCACTTTCGCGCCGACTTCACGCCGTTCGCCTCGGAGATCATCATCGCGAAGGCCGCCGGGCCGATGGCCGCGGATCCGGCCGACCTGCCGTGGCGACGTCTGTCGCCGGGGACGCGAACCCGACCATGAACAGCGCCTTCTTCATGCCACCCGCGGCACCGCGCTTCGCGTTGCGCAACCTACGCGCGCCGCGGTCGCTGCTGCCGGCCGCCATCGCCCGCGACGGCGACAGCGACCTCGTCGCCTTCGACCTCCTGATCGACGCCGGCCGCATCGCCGCCCTCGAGCCCGCCGGCCGCATGCCGGCGGCGCTCGGCCCGGACCTCGACGCGTCGATGGCCCTCCCCGGCATGGTCGATTGCCACACCCATCTCGACAAGGGCCACATCTGGCCGCGCCGGCCGAACCCGACGGGAGACGGGGCGGGCGCGTCGCGCGCGACGATGGCCGATCGCACTGTGAACTGGAACGCCGAGGATGTGCGCCGGCGCATGGAGTTCGGCCTGGCGACGGCTTACGCCAAGGGCGTCGTCGCGATCCGCACCCACCTCGACTCGCTGGCACCGCAATCGTCGATCTCGTACCCGGTCTTTCGCGACGTGCGTGCGCGCTGGGCCGGCAAGGTCGACCTGCAGGTCTCCTCGATCGCGCCGCTCGACATCTTCCTCGGCGACGAAGGGCGCCAGCTCGCCGACATCGTCGCCGAGAGCGGCGGCCGGCTCGGCGCGGTGACGCGCTTCGCGAAGTATCCCGACGAGCCGATGCCCGACGAGCTAGATGCCGCGCTCTCGCGCGTGATCGCACTCGCGGCCGAGCGCGGCCTCGACCTCGACCTGCACGTCGACGAGTCGACCGACCCGCGCTCGCGCACGCTGATCCGCGTCGCGCAGCTCGCGACGCAGGCGGACTTCGCTGGGCGCATCCTGTGCGGCCACTGCACGGCGCTCGC
>JAYTHL010000118.1:0-17707 GCA_043732605.1 Rhizobacter sp.
TCCCGCCATGATCCGAATCGCCATCATCGACGACCACGCCATCGTTCGCGCCGGCCTGCGTCAATTCTTCTCCGAGCAGGTCGATCTGACCGTCGTGGCTGAAGCCTCGAACGGGCGCGAGGCTGTGGACATCGTTCGCAAGGGCCAGGTCGACGTGCTGGTGATGGATTTGTCGATGCCCGACCAGAGCGGCGTCGACGCGCTGGCCGCGATCAAGGCGCGCGCCCCTGATCTTCCGGTGCTGATTCTCTCGGGTTTTCCCGAGGAGCACTACGCGACGACCTTGCTGCGCCAAGGGGCGAGCGGTTACTTGAACAAGGACTGCGACCCCGAGGAGATCGTCAAGGCGATCCGCACGGTGTTCCGCGGCCGCAAGTACATCACCGCGGGCGTCGCCGAGTTGCTGGCTGACGGCCTCGGGGGCGCGGGCGACAAGCCGGCGCACGAGCAACTGTCGGAGCGCGAGTTCCAGGTTTTCCTCCGTCTCGCCAAGGGCGAGACCATCGGCCACATGGCCGACAGCATGTCGTTGAGCGTCAAGACGGTGAGCACCTACCGTACCCGGGTAATGGAGAAGATGAAGCTCGCGTCGAACAGCGATCTGACCTACTACGCGCTAAAGAACGGCCTCATCCAGTGACACGCTCGAGCCGATGAGCCGATCGACTAACCGAGCGTGCTGTATTCGCTGCTGCCGGCACTGCCGTCGGCGAGCCGGCAGCAGTACAGGATGAGCGCGTCGATCTCGTTGGACTTGTCGAAGACGCGGTCGGCGCCGAGCTCGAGGCACTTGCGCCGCATGTCCGGCGTGGCGTAGTTGCTGAGCACGACGAGCTTGACCGGCAGCCCCGAGCCCGCCGCCGCCTTCAGCACGCCGAGGCCAGAGCCGCTCTTCAGGAAGATGTCGACCACGACCAGATCGCAGCGATTCTCGGACCGCACGAGCCACGCGACGGCACCGGACTCGTCTTCCGCGGTGCCGACGACATCGATCGGCGCCATCTCCTCGAGCGCGGCCACCAGGTTCTCGCGGATGACGGGACTGTCTTCGACGATGAACGCTTTGAGATGGCTCATGGGCAGTGCGGCAGCGCCGTCGGGCGACTGCCACTGCTCAGCCCGACCCTCGAGAGGATTTGGCCAGGGGGCGAAGGAGGGGAGCGAGGGGGCACGCGTCGGGAACACCGGATGGGAAAGTGTCCGCGATGCGAAACGCGGGGACCGACCGAGAAGCACGCTTCGTCCAGTAGGACTGTTCCTACACGTCGCAGTCCTCGGGATCGGCGCGATGGCGAGCGCGAGCGGCGCCGCGCCGGCAACGCCATCCAGCGGCAACGAGCCGCTCGTCGTCGGCTCGAAGCGCTTCACCGAGTCGTACGTGCTCGGCGAGATCATCGCCGCGACCTTGTCGGCCGCGGGCCGCCCCGCCGTCCACCGCCGGGGCCTCGGCAACACCGGCATCCTCGAGCAGGCGCTGGCCAGCGGCGCGATCGACCTCTATCCAGAGTACACGGGCACGATCGTGCGAGAGCTCCTGAAGCGCGACGGCAATCCGTCGCTGGACGAGCTCAACCTCTGGCTCGCGCCGCGCGGGCTCAAGGCGGCGGTGCCGTTCGGCTTCAACAACACGTATGCGCTGGCGATGACGCGCGAGAAGGCGCAGGCCCTGCACATCGCGCGTATCTCCGATCTCTTCCGACCCGCGGCGGCATCGCTCAACTTGGGCCTGTCGCACGAATTCCTCGAGCGCGGCGACGGCTGGCCGGCGCTGCGCCAAGCGTACGGCGCGGGCGCGGCGACGCCGATCGGCCTCGACCACGGACTGGCTTACGACGCGGTCGTCGCGGGTCGTGTCGACGTCATCGATGTCTATTCGACGGATGCCAAGCTGGGCCGGCTCGGCCTCACCGTGCTCGAGGACGATCGCCGCTTCTTTCCGGCCTACGAGGCGGTCGTGCTGATGCGCGCTTCCGTCGATCCTGCGCCGCTCGCGCGCCTCGCGGGATCGATCGACGCCGCGACGATGATCGCCATGAACGCGGAGGTCGAGCTCGACGGCCGCAGCTTCGCCGAGACGGCGGGGAAGTTCGTTGCCGGCGGCTTCGCCGCAAGTGCCGCGACCGCGACCGCATCGTCGGCCGCCGGTGCCAACACCGCGAGCCGGCCCAAGGCGAGCCTGCTCGCGCGCGTCTTCGCGCCAGACTTCGCGCGGCTCGCCGGCCAGCACCTGCTGCTCGTCTTCGGATCGCTGGCGTTGGCGATCGCGGTCGGCGTGCCGCTCGGCGTCGTCGCCTGGCGCTGGCCGAGGCTCGAAGCCGTCGTGCTCGGCACGGTCGCGATCCTGCAGACGATTCCCTCGCTCGCGCTGCTCGCGTTCCTGATCGCGCTGGTCGGCAGCATCGGCGTCGTGCCGGCGCTGATCGCGCTCTTCCTCTACGCGCTGCTGCCGATCGTGCGCAACACGCATGCCGGCCTGCAGAGCGTGTCGGGCGGCATGGCGCAGGCCGCGCTGTCGCTCGGCCTCACGCCGCGACAGGTGCTCGTCCACGTGCAGCTGCCGCTGGCCGCGCCGACGCTGCTCGCCGGCATCAAGACGGCGGCGGTGATCAACGTCGGCACCGCGACGATGGCCGCCTTCATCGGCGCCGGTGGCTTCGGCGAGCGCATCGTCGCCGGGCTCGCGGTCAACGACAGCGACGTGATGCTCGCCGGCGCGTTGCCCGCGGCGGTGCTCGCGCTCGTGGTGCAGGGCGGCTTCGACCTGGCCGAGCGCTGGGCGCGCGGATCGCGGCCGCGCTAGCGCGGGGACCGGCGCGGGCAAGCGCCGCTGCGACAATCGGCGGATGCTTCCGGACTGGCTCGTTCCCGCGCTTCTCGCTCTCCTCGTCGTCATCGTTTTCTGGATCGCCTTGCGCCGTCCGCCGGTCGACTCGGGCGCCGAGCGGCAGTCGCGCGAGCTGCGCGACGAGGTCTCGCGCAGCGCCCAGGGCACGCGCCAGGAGCTCGGCGCGACGCTCGCCCATTTCCAGCAGAGCTTGCTCGCCCAGCAGGGCGACATCGCGCGCACGCAGAACGACCAGATCGACAGCTTCAGCCGCCAGCTGGCGGCGATGCAGCAGCATCTCGCCGAATCGCTCGCGACCGCGACGCGCGCCCAGATCGCGCAGGCCGATCGCGTGCGCGAGTCGCTCGACCAGCGCATGGGCGAGGTGCGCGTCACGGTCGAGACCAAGCTCGGCGCGATCCAGCAGGACAACGAGAAGAAGCTGGAGCAGATGCGCGCGACCGTCGACGAGAAGCTGCACGCGACGCTCGAGAAGCGCCTCGGCGAGAGCTTCGCGCACGTCGCCGAGCGGCTCGAGCAGGTGCACAGCGGCCTGGGCGAAATGCGCTCGCTGGCCAAGGACGTCGGCTCGCTGAGCCGCGTCCTCGGCAACGTCAAGACGCGCGGCATCCTCGGCGAAGTCCAGCTGTCGGGACTGCTCGATCAGGTCTTCACGATCGAGCAGTACGCGACCAACGTCGAGACGATCCCCGGTACGGGAGCTCGCGTCGAGTTCGCGATCAAGCTGCCGGGCCGGCGCGAAGACGGCGCTCCGCTCTGGCTGCCGATCGACTGCAAATTCCCGCGCGAAGACTACGAACGGCTGCTGGAGGCGCAAGACGCGGCCGACAAGGTGGCCATCGAGCAGGCCGGTCGCAACATCGAGCAACGACTCAAGCTCGAGGCGCGGACGATCCGCCAGAAGTACGTTGCGCCGCCGCACACGACCGACTTCGCCATCATGTTCCTGCCCACCGAGGGCCTGTACGCCGAAGCCCTGCGCCGCCCGGGCCTGGTCGAATCGCTGCAGCGCGAACAGCACGTGATGCTGACCGGCCCGACCACGCTGCTGGCGACGCTCACCAGTCTGCAGATGGGCTTTCGCACGCTGGCGCTCGAGAAGCGGACGTCCGAAGTGTGGGAGACGCTCGCCGCCGTGAAGACCGAATTCGGCAAGTTTGGCGACGTTCTCGCGAAGACGAAGAAAAAGCTCGACGAGGCGAGCAACGAGATCGGGCGCGCGGAAGTGCGTACACGGGCCATGGCGCGCGAACTTCGCAACGTCGAGGCTATTTCCGACGACCGCACGCAGGCGCTGCTGCCAGACGGCCTGTTCGACGACGATGTCTGAGCCGGCGCCCGGCTGGGGACGGGCGCTCTTCGCCCTCATCGGCGGTCAGATCGCGCTCCATTCCTGCATGGCCGGCATCCGCATGGCCGCGCCGCTCGCAGCGCTGCGCGAAGGCCATGAGGCGTGGGCCGTCGGCGTTCTGCTCGGGCTCTTCGCCGCTGCGCCGATCGCGCTCGCGCTCGCCGCCGGACGCCTGGCCGACAAGCACGGCTACCACGTGCCGATCCGCGTCGCTGTCGGCCTCACGGTCGTCGGCGGCCTGTTCGCGGTCGTCGCGACGATGGTGCCGGCCGGCGGCTTCCTGGTGCTGTGCGCAGCCGCGCTGCTCACCGGCGCCGGCGCCAATTTCGGCCTGATCGCGATCCAGCGCTCGGCCGGACGCATGGCCAACGACCCGACCCAGCTGAAGCGCATCTTCTCGTGGCTCGGCCTCGCGCCGGCGCTGGCCAACGTCGTCGGCCCGGTGCTCGCCGGCACGCTGATCGACTTCGGCGGCTTTCGCATCGCCTTCATCGCGCTCGGCATGCTGCCGCTCGCGAGCCTGGCGTGGGCCCGGCTCGTGCCGGTCGAGCCGCGCGTCGACGTCGCGACGACGCTCAAGAAGCCGAACTCCTGGGACTTGCTGAAGGAGCCCGGCTTCACGCGGCTCCTGCTCGTCAACTGGCTGCTCTCGTCGAGCTGGGACGTACACTCGTTCCTCGTCCCGGTGCTCGGCCACGAGCGCGGCTTCAGCGCGTCGGCGATCGGCCTCGTGCTCGGCGTGTTCGCGACCGCGGTCGCGCTCGTCCGGCTCGCGATCCCGATGCTCGCCCATCGCTTGCGCGAAGCGCAGGTGCTCGTCGGCGCGATGCTCTCGGCCGGCCTCGTGTTCGCCGTCTACCCGTTCGCGCACTCGGCGTGGGTGATGGGCTGCTGCGCAGTCGTGCTCGGCCTCGCGCTCGGCTCGGTCCAGCCGATGATCATGACGACGCTGCACCAGATCACGCCGAGCGCACGCCACGGCGAGGCGATCGCGCTGCGCTCGATGGCGATCAATCTGTCGAGCGCGGTGATGCCGCTCGCCTTCGGCCTCGCCGGCGCGACGCTGGGCGCGTCGGCGCTGTTCTGGGTGATGGGCGCGGCGGTCGCGAGCGGGAGCTTCGCGGCGCGTCACATCGGCGTGCAGAAGCCGGCGCTTCGCTAGTGACGAGAGTCGGCGGTTTCGCCGGATCGCCCGGCGTCGAGCGGTCGGATCAGAAGCGGATGCCGCCCGCCGTGCCGGTCGGTGGGGCCTGTGGAGGCGCCGGCAGCGGCGCTGCGCCGGCCTGTGGCGGCGCGGGCTCGCGGCGATCGACGATCGGGGTCGCCGCCCGGTACTGGTAGCTCGTCGGCAGGCGCGACTCGCGCGGATAGCCGGCGGCGTCGAGATAGGAGACCCAGACTTCCGCAGCGAGGCCGCGCAAGGTCTGCGAGCCGATCGTGAGCGTCGGCGCCTCGCGGCCGCCCGAGAGCTTCTCGAGCGCCTCGCTGTCCTCGTCGGTGACGACCTGGCGCTCGGCGTAGGGAATGCCGCGCTGCTTCAGGAGCTGGCGCGCAGACGCGCACGGCTCGCAGGCGCCGGCGACGGTGTAGAGCGTCACCGGATATTTCGTGGCGACCTGGCGCAGGTCGAAGGGCAGATCGGCTTGGGCGGCTTGGGCGGCTTGCGCTGGCGCCTTGGCGCCGATGCCGCTGACCTTGCCCTCGGGCGTCGTCGGCGCGCGGTCCGTGTAGGTGACCTTGCCATCGGGGCCGATCACCTTGTATTGCGCCTGGCTCGCCGCGGCGGCCAGCAGCAGCGTCGCCGCGACGAGAACGGAACGGAGGGCGGGCGCGGTCAAGGTCATGGCATCCAGCGAGGCACGGAACATCCGGTCGTCCCGAATCTAACCGAGCGAGGCGGCGCATTCAATGCGCGCTGCCGCCGACGCGGGCCGATGCTCACAACTTCACACAATCCGGCGGGCTATCGCCCGGCTGCTGATCGCGATCTCTCCGCGCCATCGACGGTGTTCGAGAGCAGCATCGCGATCGTCATCGGGCCGACGCCGCCGGGCACAGGCGTGATCGCCGAGGCGACCGCGGCGACGCTCGCGAAGTCGACGTCACCGCTCAGCTTGCCGGCATCGTTGCGGTTCATGCCGACGTCGATGACGACTGCCCCCGGCTTGACCATCGCGCCGGTCAGCGTGCCGGCGCGCCCCACTGCGGCGACGACCACGTCGGCGCGGCGCGTGTGCTCGGCGAGATCGGGCGTGCGGCTGTGGCACACGGTGACGGTCGCGTCGGCCTGCAGCAGCATCAGCGCCATGGGCTTGCCGACCGTGTTGCTGCGGCCGATCACGACGGCATGCTTGCCGCGCAACTCGATGCCCGTGCTCTCGATCAGCTTCATGCAGCCCCAGGGCGTGCACGGACGAAAGCCGGGCAGATTGGCGACGAGGCGTCCGGCGCTCTCGACCGAGTAGCCGTCGACGTCCTTGCTGCTGGCGATCGCCTCGATCACGCGGTCGGCGGCGATGTGCTTTGGCAGCGGCATCTGCACCAGGATGCCGTGGACCGCTTCGTCGCCGTTGAGCGCGGCGATCCGCGCGAGCAGATCGGCTTCGGACAGCTCGGCCGGATAGCGCTCGAGGATCGAGCGGACACCGGCTTCCTCGCAGGCCTTGACCTTGTTGCGCACGTAGACCTGGCTGGCCGGATCCTCGCCGACGAGGATCACCGCGAGTCCGGGGACGCAGCCGGCGGCAGCGAGGGCGGCCGCGCGACGCGCGACATCGGCGCGCAACGCGCGGGCGATCGCCGTCCCGTCGATCAGCCGCGCGGAGGTCAAGCCTTCGACGGCGCGCCGAGCGCGATCTTCAGCAGGTCGGCGACGGTGTTGGCGTTCAGCTTTTCCATGATGTTGGCGCGGTGCGCCTCCACCGTCTTGATGCTGATGCCCAGGTCGTCGGCGATCTGCTTGTTGAGCCGGCCGGCGACGATGCGCTCGAGCACCTGCGCTTCGCGCGTGGTGAGACGCGAGAGCAGGGCGTCGCGGCTCGCGGCTTCCTGGTGTTTGGAGAAGTCGACGCGGGCGCGGTCGAGCATCTTCTCGACCAGGGCGACGAGCTCGTCTTCCTTGAACGGCTTCTCGATGAAGTCTTCGGCGCCCTTCTTCATCGTCGTCACCGCCATCGGCACGTCGCCGTGGCCGGTGATGAAGGTGACGGGCAGGGGCGAGCGGCGCTCGATCAGCTTGTCTTGCAGCTCGAGGCCACTCATGCCGTCCATGCGGATGTCGGCGATCAGGCAGGCGACCTCGCGCGGATCGAAGCGGGCGAGGAAGGACTCGGCCGAGTCGAAGCACTTGACGCGGTAGTCCTTGCCCTCGAGCAACCATTGCAGCGAATCGCGAACGGCCTCGTCGTCGTCGACGACGTACACGGTTCCGCGCTTGGGAATGAGGCTCATGCTGTGAGGGTGGCCGGAGCCGTGAGAGCGGTGGAGGCGACCGGCAACGTGAACGAGAAGCGGCAACCAATGGCGGTGTCGCCATTGTAGAGGTTGACCGCCTTGATCCTCCCCTGGTGGCTCTCGATGATCGAGCGGCACAGGCTCAGGCCGATGCCGAGGCCGTCGACCTTGGTCGAGAAGAAGGCTTCGTACATGCGCGCGATGACCTCGTCCTTCAGGCCCGGGCCCTTGTCGGTGACGGTGAACTCGATGACGTCGCCTTCCTCGTCGGTGTGGCGCGGCACGACGCGCAGCTCGATGCGCCGGCGCGGCGTCGGCAGGTGGGCGTTGTCGATCGCCTCGGCGGCGTTCTTCAGCAGGTTGAGGACGACCTGCTCGATCAGGATCGGGTCGACCAGCAGCGGCGGCAGGCGCTGGGCGATGTAGGTGTTGATGGCGACGTTGCGGCGCCGCAGCTCGATGCCGGCGAGGTCGACGGCGTCCTCGACGATGGTCTGCGCGGACGCCTTCTGGCGCTGCGGCTCGCTCCGCTTCACGAAGGCGCGGATGCGGTGGATGATCTGGCCGGCGCGATCGGCCTGACGCGCCGTCTTCTGCAGCGCGGCGATCAGGTCGGCCTTGTCGATCGCGTCGTTCTTGACGCGCGTGACCATGCCGTTGCAGTAGTTGGTGATCGCGGTCAGCGGCTGGTTCAGCTCGTGCGCGACCGACGAGGCCATCTCGCCCATCGTCACGAGCCGGCTCGTCACTTGCGCCTTCTCGGCCTGGTTCGCGGCGACGGCCTCGGCGCTGCGCCGCTCGCTGACGTCGGTCGCGATCAGCATTTGGGCCAGGCGGCCGTCGGTCCACTGCAGGTAGCGCGCGCGCACGTCGAACCACTTGCCGAGTTCTTCGACGAAGACCTCGCGCGTGTCGGAGCCGGCGGCGGTCAGCTCCTGCGTCGGCAGGCCGCCGAGGGCGTCGACCGCGTCGTGGTTGTCGCCGTGCCCGAGCAGCGACGGATCGCCTCCCGAGAGCAGTGTGTGGCCCTTCGACGACGCGCCGAACCAGAGCCGATACGAGCGGTTGGCGAACAGCAGCTCGCCTTGCTGCACCGAGAGCACCGAGACGGCGGTGTCGAGGCCTTCGAGCACGGTCGTGAAGCGCTCGTGCGAGGCGGTGAGCTGATCGCGAATCCGCTTGGCTTCGGTGATGTTGGTCATCGACGTCATCCAGCCGGTCTGCTGGCCTTTCGGGTCGATCAGCGGCGAGACGTACATGCGCGCGTCGAAGGTCGAGTTGTCCTTCCTCATCACCTTCACCTCGATGCCGCCGGTCGGGCTGCGGCCCTGCAGCTCCTGGTCGAGCAGGCGTGAGTTCTCCTCCAGCCGGTCGCGCGGCCAGTGCGGGAAGGGCGGTCGCTGGCCGATCAGGTCGCTTTCCGAAAACCCGGTCATGGCGCAGAACGCGGGGTTGACGTAGCTGATGCGGCCTTCGAGGTCCATGGCGCGCATGCCGGTGAGCATCGAGTTCTCCATCGCGCGACGGAAGTTCGTCTCCGACACCAGCGCTGCCTGCATCTGCAGGCGCCGGCGCATGTGGCGCCAGGTGCCGAGCAGCATCCAGACGGTGAGCGCCGAGAGCAGCATCACCATCCAGAACAGGCCGTTGCCGATCAGGCCGATCGACGTGCGGTAGCCCTGGCCGCGGAGCACGAGGCCGTTTTCGGCCGGCGCGACCGGTAGCTCGAAGACGATCGACGGCCGCGCCTGGGTCGTGCCGGGCAGCGTCATCACGGTGCTCGCGAGCGAGTGCGATTCGCTGTCGAGCACGGAGATCGCGTGGCGGCGCGCGATCTCGGGCGGCACGAGATAGCGCAGCAGCCGCTCGACCGAATACTCGGCGACGAGCACGCCATGGAAAACGCCGTGGTCGACGAGCGGAATCTGCGCCTGGAACACGACGTTGCCGAAGCTGTCGGAGAAGGGATGCGAGTAGGCCGTCTGGCGTGTCTCGCGGCTGCGCCCGAAGGCCTCTTCGGGCGCGCTGCCCGAGTGCTCGACCGGCAGCGACGCCGGCGTGTCGACGCCGCTGATGCCGGTCTCCGGCGGGAACGACGTTCCCGAGTAGCCGGCGATGCGCGTGCGGGAGTTGCCGAGCCAGATCAGGTTGCTGATCTCCGGATGGTCGCGCGTGAACGCCGCGGCCTGCACGAGGAACGCGTCGTGGTCGAGCGTGTGCGTGACCAGCTCGCGCGCGAGCCGTGTCAACTGCTCGTGGTTCTCGACCAGGCGCAACCGGACCTGCTGCTGCGCGACCTCGGTATCGCGTCGCACCGCTTCCTGCTCGCGCTCGAACTCTTCGTTCCTCAGGTACCAGAACGCCGAGACGATGGCCGCTAGAAAAAGCAGGACCGAGAGCAGCGGACCGAGCGTGGCGTAGCGATCCTGGCGCGCCGCCGACTGGCGCCGCCACCAGCGGCCGAAGACGCGCTCGGCCCACGTGCGAGTCGTTCTCGGAGAAGACGGCGCCGGGGTGGCACGTTGCATCGCGCAATTATCGGCGAAGAGCCCGTATGCGACACTTTGGCCGAACAGAACAAGTGCTCGGAGACATCATGTCCGCTCTTCCCGAAAACGCACTCGGGGCCGCTGCCAACGACCCGGACGCCCAGGAGACCGGCGAGTGGCTCGATGCGCTCTCCGCGGTCATCGCGTCGGAGGGCGGCGAGCGCGCCCACTTCCTGCTCGAGCAGCTGATCGATCATGCGCGCCAGGCCGGCGTCGACGTGCCGTTCTCGGCCAACACCGCCTACGTCAACACGATCCCGACCGACCAGGAAGAGCGCAGCCCGGGCAACATCGAGATCGAGGAGCGGTTGCGCGCCTACATGCGCTGGAACGCGATGGCGATGGTCGTCAAGGCCAACCGACTGCATCCTGCCGACGGCGGTGATCTCGGCGGCCACATCTCGAGCTTCGCCTCGCTGGCGACGATGTTCGGCACCGGCTTCAACCACTTCTGGCATGCCGAGTCGGCCGACCACGGCGGCGACCTGCTCTACATCCAGGGCCACTCGTCGCCCGGCGTCTATGCACGCGCCTTCATGGAAGGCCGGCTCACCGAAGAGCAGCTGCTCAATTTCCGCCAGGAGGTCGACGGCAAGGGCATCTCGAGCTATCCGCACCCCAAGCTGATGCCCGAGTTCTGGCAGTTCCCGACCGTCTCGATGGGCCTCGGTCCGCTGATGGCGATCTACCAGGCGCGCTTCCTCAAGTACCTGCACGCGCGCGGCATCGCCGACACCAGCAAGCGCAAGGTCTGGGTCTTCTGCGGCGACGGCGAGATGGACGAGCCCGAGTCGCTCGGCGCGATCGGCCTGGCGTCGCGCGAGAAGCTCGACAACCTGATCTTCGTCATCAACTGCAACCTGCAGCGCCTCGACGGGCCGGTGCGCGGCAACGGCAAGATCATCCAGGAGCTCGAGAGCGAGTTCCGCGGCTCGGGCTGGAACGTCATCAAGCTGATCTGGGGCAGCTACTGGGATCCGCTGCTCGCGCGCGACAAGGACGGCACCTTGCGCAAGGTGATGATGGACACCGTCGACGGCGACTACCAGGCGATGAAGGCCAACGACGGTGCCTTCGTGCGCAAGCACTTCTTCGGGCAGGACCCGAAGCTGCTCGCCTCGGTCGCCACGATGAGCGACGAGGACATCTGGCGCCTGCAGCGCGGCGGCCACGATCCGCAGAAGGTCTACGCGGCATTTCACAAGGCGGCGCACCACGAAGGCCAGCCGACCGTGCTCCTGGTGAAGACCGTCAAGGGCTTCGGCATGGGCAAGAGCGGCGAAGGCAAGAACACCGCGCACCAGACCAAGAAGCTGGTCGACGAGGACGTGAAGCTGTTCCGCGATCGCTGGAACATTCCCATCTCCGACGAGCATCTCGGCGACATCCCGTTCTGCAAGCCCGAGGAGCACACGCCGGAGATGCGCTACCTGCACGAGCGGCGCGAGGCGCTCGGCGGCTATCTGCCGCATCGGCGCACGAAGGCCGACGAGCAGATCAAGGTGCCGCCGCTCGAAACCTTCAACGCGGTGCTCGAGCCCACGGTCGAAGGCCGCGAGATCTCGACGACGCAGGCCTTCGTCCGCTTCCTCACGCAGTTGCTGCGCGACAAGGACCTCGGTCCGCGCGCCGTGCCGATCCTCGTCGACGAAGCGCGCACCTTCGGCATGGAGGGTCTGTTCCGCCAGATCGGCATCTACAACCCCGCTGGCCAGAACTACACGCCGGTCGATCGCGACCAGGTCATGTACTACCGCGAGGACAAGAGCGGCCAGGTTCTGCAGGAAGGCATCAACGAGCCCGGCGGCATGAGCAGCTGGATCGCCGCGGCGACGTCGTATTCGACGAACAACCGCATCATGGTGCCGTTCTACGTCTACTACTCGATGTTCGGCTTCCAGCGCGTCGGCGACCTCGCCTGGGCTGCCGGCGACATGCAGGCACGCGGCTTCCTGCTCGGCGGAACCTCTGGCCGCACCACGCTCAACGGCGAAGGCCTGCAGCACGAGGACGGCCACAGCCACATCCTGGCCAGCACGATCCCGAACTGCATCAGTTACGACCCGACGTTCGCGCACGAGGTCGGCGTGATCCTGCACCACGGGCTCGTTCGCATGGTCGAGAAGCAGGACAACGTCTACTTCTATCTCACGCTGCTCAACGAGAACTACGCGCAGCCGGGCCTGCGCCAGGGCACCGAGGACGAGATCGTCAAGGGCATGTACCTGCTGCAGGAAGGCGCCAAGAAGGCGCCGCGCGTGAACCTGCTCGGCAGCGGCACGATCCTGCGCGAGAGCATGGCGGCGCGTGATCTGCTCGACGCCGACTGGGGCATCGCCGCCAACGTCTGGAGCTGCCCGAGCTTCAACCAGCTGGCGCGCGACGGCCAGGATTGCGAGCGCTGGAACCTGCTCCATCCGACCGAGCGGCCGCGCGTGCCCTTCGTGGCGCAGCAGCTCGAGAAGTTCGGCGGGCCGGTGATCGCGTCGACCGACTACATGAAGAACTACGCCGACCAGATCCGCGCCTTCCTGCCGAAAGGCCGCGCCTACAAGGTGCTCGGCACCGACGGCTTCGGCAGGAGCGACTTCCGCTCGAAGCTGCGCGAGCACTTCGAGGTCAATCGCCACTACGTCGTCGTCGCGGCGCTGAAGGCGCTGGCCGAGGAGGGCAGCGTGCCGGCGACGAAAGTCGCCGAGGCGATCGCGAAGTACGGGATCAACGTCGACAAGATCAATCCGCTCTACGCCTGACCGACGCCCGAAGAACAAGAACGAAGCGAGGACGACACCGACATGGCAGCTGTGGAAGTCAAGGTCCCCGACATCGGCGACTTCAAGGACGTCGAGATCATCGAGGTGCTGGTCAAGGCCGGCGACACGATCAAGCCCGAGCAGTCGCTGGTCACGGTCGAGAGCGACAAGGCCTCGATGGAGATCCCGTCGAGCGCCGCGGGAGTGATCGCCGAGATGAAGGTCAAGGTCGGTGACAAGGTCAACGAAGGGACGTTGCTGCTGCTGCTCGAAGGCGATGCGGCTGCCGCGCCGGCTCCGGCTCCGGCGGCGCCGGCCGCTGCGCCGGCCGCGCCTGCGCCGGCCGCGAGCCCGGCGCCGACTCCGGCAGCGGCCGCCCCAGCCTACGGCGGTGCGGTCGAAGTCGTCGTCCCCGACATCGGCGATTTCGACGAGGTCGCCGTCATCGAGGTCCTGGTCAAGGTCGG
Source organism: Rhizobacter sp. (assembly GCA_043732605.1). Lineage (GTDB taxonomy): Bacteria > Pseudomonadota > Gammaproteobacteria > Burkholderiales > Burkholderiaceae_C > Schlegelella_A. Next base: position 13,419 of record JAYTHL010000118.1, read on the forward strand.
CGACACCGTCGCCGTCGAGCAGAGCCTCGTCACCGTCGAGAGCGACAAGGCGTCGATGGAGATTCCGTCGAGCAACGCCGGCGTCGTCAAGGAGCTGCGGGTCAAGATCGGCGACAAGGTCGCGAAGGGCAGCGTGCTGGCGGTGGTCGAAGGCGCTGGTGGCGCAGCTGCGGCGCCGGTCGCGGCGGCGGCTTGCGCACCCGCGCTGACGGCATCCGCTCCTGCCTCCGCTCCGGCGGCTGCGACCGCGCAGGCCGCTCCGGCCGATCGCCCCGCGCCAACTGCCGCGTTGCCAGCGCACGTTCCAGGCGCACCGGGCGGCCCGCTGCCGCACGCATCGCCGACGATCCGCAAGCTTGCGCGCGAGCTCGGCGTGCCGCTCGATGAGGTCAAGGGCAGCGGTCCGAAGGGCCGGATCACGCAGGAGGACGTGCAGGCCTTCGTCAAGTCCGTCCTCGCCGGCGCGACCCAGACGCGCGCGCAGTCGTCTAAGGCCGCCGCCACGCCTGCGGCCGCGACAGGTGGCGGCCTCGCCGGCCTGCTCGCCTGGCCGCAAGTCGACTTCGCGAAGTTCGGTCCGATCGAGAAGAAGGACCTGTCGCGGATCAAGAGGATCAGCGGGCCGGCGCTGCATCGCAACTCGGTGACGATCCCGCACGTCACCAACCACGACGACGCCGACATCACCGACCTCGAGGCCTTCCGCGTTTCGACCAACAAGGAAAACGAGAAGTCGGGCGTGAAGGTGACGATGCTCGCGTTCCTGATCAAGGCCTGCGTCGCCGCGCTGCAGAAGTTCCCCGACTTCAACGCGAGCCTCGACGGCGATCAGCTCGTTCTCAAGAAGTACTTCCACATCGGCTTCGCGGCCGACACGCCGAACGGCCTCGTCGTCCCGGTGATCCGCGACTGCGACAAGAAGGGCGTGCTGCAGATCTCGACCGAGATGGGCGAGCTCGCCAAGAAGGCGCGCGACGGCAAGCTGACGCCGACCGACATGAGCGGCGGGTGCTTCTCGATCTCGTCGCTCGGCGGCATTGGCGGGCGCTACTTCACGCCGATCATCAACGCGCCCGAGGTCGCGATCCTGGGCGTCTGCCGCAGCATGATCGAGCCGGTCTGGGACGGCAAGGCGTTCCAGCCACGCCTGATGCTTCCGCTCTCGCTGAGTTGGGATCACCGCGTCGTCGATGGCGCGATGGCGGCCCGCTTCAACGTCTTCCTGATCCAGGTGCTCGGCGACTTCCGGCGGGTGCTGCTGTGACGGTCGACGTCGCGGTTCCCGACATCGGCGACTTCAAGGACGTCGGCGTCATCGAGGTCTTGGTCAAGCCGGGCGACACGGTCAAGGTTGAGCAGAGCCTGATCACGATCGAGAGCGACAAGGCATCGATGGAGATTCCGTCGTCGCATGCCGGTGTCGTGAAGGAGCTGAAGGTCAAGGTCGGGGATACGGTGAATCAGGGCTCGGTGATCTTGTGCCTCGAAGCCGCAGCGGCCGACGCCGCTGCGCCGACGGTGGCCGCGCCCGCCCCAGCCGCGCATGCGAATGCTCCCGTGCCTGCACCCGTGCCGTCCTCCGCCCCGGCACGCGCGAGCACCCTGGCCGTCGCCGCGTCGTCGAACTTCGGCGGCGACGTCACCTGCGATCTGCTCGTCCTCGGCGCCGGCCCGGGCGGTTACTCCGCCGCGTTCCGCGCCGCCGACCTCGGCCTGAAGGTCGTCCTCGTCGAGCGTTACGCGACGCTCGGCGGCGTCTGCCTCAACGTCGGCTGCATTCCCTCGAAGGCGATGCTGCACGTCGCCGCTGTCATCGACGAGGTCGCGCACTTCGGTGCGCTGGGCGTCGACTTCGGCACGCCGACCGTCGACACCGCCAAGCTGCTCGCGCACAAGAACAAGGTCGTCGGCAGGCTCACCGGCAGCCTGGCGCAGATGGCCAAGATGCGCAAGGTGACGGTCGTCACCGGCAGCGGCAGGTTCAGCGACGACCACCATGTCGTCGTCGACCTCGCCGCCGGCGCCACGACGACGATCGGCTTCGCGCGCGCGGTGATCGCGGCGGGCTCTGAGGCCGTGAAGCTGCCGTTCATGCCGAAAGACGATCCGCGCGTCGTCACCTCGACCGGCGCACTCGAGCTGCCGTCGCGGCCGAAGCGCATGCTGATCGTCGGTGGCGGGATCATCGGCCTCGAGATGGGCACGGTGTACTCGACGCTCGGCGCTCGCCTCGACGTGGTCGAGATGCTCGACGGCCTGATGCAAGGCGCCGACCGCGACCTCGTGCGCGTCTGGCAAAAGCTCAATGCGCCGCGCTTCGACAACATCCTGCTGAAGACGAAAACGGTGGGCGCGGAGGCGCGGCCCGACGGCATCCTGGTCAGGTTCGAAGGCGAGGGCGCACTGAAAGAGCAGCTGTACGACCTCGTCCTGCAAGCGGTCGGACGCGTGCCGAACGGCAAGAAGATCGCGGCCGAGGCGGCAGGTGTGACGGTCGGCGAAGGCGGCTTCATCCCGGTCGACATCCAGATGCGGACCAACGTGCCGCACATCTTCGCGGTCGGCGACATCGTCGGCCAGCCGATGCTCGAGCACAAGGCGGTGCACGAGGCGCACGTCGCGGCCGAGGTCGCCGCGGGCGAGCAGCTCGGCGACGCGAAGCTCGCGAAGTCGGCGTTCGATGCGCGCGTGATCCCGAGCGTGGCCTACACCGATCCGGAGATCGCGTGGGTCGGCATCACGGAAGACGAGGCGAAGGCGCGCGGCGTGAAGGTGAAGAAGGGCCTGTTCCCGTGGACGGCGTCGGGCCGCGCCATCGCCAACGGACGCGACGAAGGCTTCACCAAGCTGCTGTTCGACGAAGCGACGCACGTCATCGTCGGCGGCGGCATCGTGGGCACGCACGCCGGCGACATGATCGGCGAGATCGCGCTGGCGATCGAGATGGGCGCCGACGCGGTCGACATCGGCAAGACGATCCATCCACACCCGACGCTGGGCGAATCGATCGGCCTCGCTGCCGAGGCCTTCGAAGGCACCTGCACCGATCTGCCGCCGCCGCGGCGCTGATCCGTCAGAAGATGTCGCCGAAGTGGATGAGGAACGCGCCCGCGGCACGGTCCTCGAAGAAGTGCTCGAGCGTCTTCTTGGTCGTCCGGAACGCGATCTCCTCCCACGGCACCTCGGACTCGGCGAAGAGCCTGGCTTCGATCGTCTCCGGTCCCGGATCAAGGTGATCGTCGAGCATGCGGGCGCGATAGAACAGGTGCACCTGACCGACGGGCACGACGTTGAGCATGCTGAAGAGCCCCTCGAGCTCGATGCGCGCGCCGGCCTCTTCGACCGTCTCCCGGATGGCACCTTGCTCGGTCGTCTCGCCCAGTTCCATGAAGCCGGCGGGCAAGGTCCACAGGCCGTGCCGCGGCTCGATGTTGCGACGGCAGAGAAGCACCTTGTCCTCGAGTACCGGCAGCGTGCCGACGACGTTGAGCGGGTTCTCGTAGTGGATCGTTTCGCAGGTGCCGCAGACAGCGCGATCACGGTTGTCGTCGGCGGGCGTGCGGTAGAGCACGGCGCCGCCGCAGGCCCGGCAATGCTTGATGCTGCGCGTCATGAACATGGCTCAGTGTAGACAAGCGCGTGGCATGATTCAGCGATGAGCCACGTCATCACTTCGCCTGCCGCCGCCGCCGTTCCCATCGCAGGGAAAGCCGATGCCACTTTCCCGGTCCACCGCATCTACTGCGTCGGCCGCAACTACGTCGAGCATGCCAAGGAGATGGGCTTTACCGGTCGCGAGCCGCCGTTCTTCTTCATGAAGCCGGCCGGCGCCGCGCTGGCGATCGCCGAAGGCGAGACCGGACGCATGCCGTATCCGAGCCTGACCAAGGACCTGCACCACGAGATCGAGCTCGTCGTCGCGATCGGCACCGGCGGCAAGGCGATCGCCGCCGCCGATGCGATGCAGCACGTCTGGGGCTACGCCGTCGGCCTCGACATGACGCGGCGCGACCTGCAGGGCGAGGCCAAGAAGCTGGGCCGCCCGTGGGACATCGGCAAGAGCTTCGATCACTCGGCGCCGATCGGCCCGATCAAGCCGGCGGCCGAGTGCAACATCGACGCGTCGACGGCGATCACGCTCGAGGTCAACGGCAAGACGCGCCAGACGAGCACGATCGGCAAGCTGATCTGGAGCATCGCCGAGATCATCGAGCACCTCTCGGCCGCGTGGGAGCTGCAGCCGGGCGACCTGATCTTCACGGGCACGCCCGAGGGCGTCGCGGCCGTCG
>JAYTHL010000119.1:0-1764 GCA_043732605.1 Rhizobacter sp.
CTGCGCCAGCATCCCGACGTCGCCGAGGCGGCGGTGGCGGGCGTGCCGTCGGAGCGCTGGGGCGAGACACCGGCGGCGTGGGTCGTGCGGCGCGACGGCGCAGCGATCGACACCGAGGCGCTGCGCGCGTGGGCCAACGAGCGGCTCGGCAAGACCCAGCGCATCGCCTTCCTGCGCTTCGTCGACGAGCTGCCGCGCAGCGCGATCGGCAAGATCCTCAAGCGCGAGCTGCGCGACCGTTTCGTCGCCGCATCCGGCAATCTTCCAGGAGATCCACCCCATGGCGCATGACAAGCACGCGGCGACCTCGCTCGGCGCGAGCGGACTGAAAGTGACCAAGCTCTGGCTCGGCGCGATGATGTTCGGCGACCAGACCGACGAGGCCGAGGCCGGCCGCATCGTCGCGTCGGCGCGCGACGCCGGCATCAATGCCATCGACACTGCCGACGCCTACGCCAACGGCGACTCGGAGCGCATCGTCGGCCGACTGATCGCCGCCGACCGCGACCGCTGGGTGCTCGCCACCAAGCTCTTCAACCCGACCGGTCCCGGACCGAACGAGCGCGGCCTGTCGCGGCTGCACATGATCCGCGCCCTCGACGCGAGCCTGTCACGCCTGGGCACCGACCGGGTCGACATCCTCTACCTGCACCGCGAAGACGAGACCACGCCGCTCGAGGAGACCGTCGCGGCGATGCAGCATCTGCTCGGCACCGGCAAGGTCCTCTACTTCGGCCTGTCGAACTTTCGCGCCTGGCGCGTCGCGCGGATCGCCGAGATGTGTCGCGCCGCCGGCATCCCGCCGCCGATCGCGTGCCAGCCGCCGTACAACGCGATGACGCGTGGGATCGAGACCGAGCTCCTGCCGTGCTGTGCGCACTACGGCCTCGGCGTCGTCGCCTACAGCCCGCTCGCGCGCGGCGTGCTCTCGGGCAAGTACGCGCCGAATGCGGCGCCGCCCGAGGGCTCGCGCGCCGCGCGCAGCGACACGCGCCTGATGCAGACCGAGTTCCGCGCCGAATCGCTCGCGCATGCGCAGAAGATCGTCGAGCACGCGACGTCGCGCGGGCTGACGCCGTTGCAGTTCGCGCTGGGCTGGGTCTGGAACAACGCGCTCGTCCACGGCGTCATCGGCGGGCCGAAGACGCTGGCGCAATGGCAGGACTACATCGGGGCCATGGACGCTCCGTTCGACGACGCCGACGAGGCGCTGGTCGATTCGCTCGTCGCGCCCGGTCACGCGTCGACGCCTGGCTACACCGATCCGGCGTATCCGGTCAGCGGCCGGAGGCCGCGGCGTCGCGGCGCTCCGACCTAGCGGCGCGTCGGCCGACCAGGCGAAGCACCGGCCGGGTCGGGGGCGACTCGGTGTTGCCGTCGGCTTCCTCGCCGCGCGCCGCGACGAACCGCGCCGGATCGCCGCCGAGGTTGCCGAGCGATGCAAGCGATCGGCGCACGACGTCGGCGAGCGGCTTGGCGCGATCGTCGACGGCGCGGCCCGCGAGCCGGAGGATGGCGACCACGCCGAACAGCACGAGCGCGAAGAGGCCGGCCGCGATCGCGAGGATGTCGGCGAGCGGCATCGCGTAGTTCCACGGCCGCGCGATGCCGAGGAAGGCGGTGAACATCCAGAGGAAGTTCGACATCGCGACCGGCACCGCGATCACCAGCCATTCCGATGCACGCCAGCGTGCGACGCTGCGGCCGCGCGCGAGGCGCGGGAACGTGAGCCGGTGCAGCGCGACGGCGTTGAGCGTGAGCAGC
>JAYTHL010000120.1:0-1762 GCA_043732605.1 Rhizobacter sp.
GCTGGTAGACTGCCAGCCCGTTGCGCCCGTAGCTCAATGGATAGAGTACTGCCCTCCGAAGGCAGGGGTTGCAGGTTCGATACCTGCCGGGCGCACCAAGATTCGCCTCACGGGTCACGAGGCTGCCTCGACCCCGTTCCCACCAGGCCACTCGAGCGCGGCGCGCGCGCCCGCGGGCCGACCGCTACACCGGCGACGCCGCCACCAGGTGCTCCGAAAGGAACCACACCTGCAGCTCGTTGGTCCGCAACACGTCGCTCACCAGCAGGTCGTTGGTGCCGGAGTCACCGGAGTCCTGCGCCTTCTCGGCGTTCGCGCGGGCGTACTTGATGATCAGCGTGTGCGCGTCGATCAGGCGCGACAGCTGCACCGACGCCTGCTCGCGGCCGCGCGGCGGGCGCGGGATCTCGGTCTCTTCGGCGACGTCGGCGGCCATCGCCAGCGAGATGCCGCCCAGGATCTGGATGCGCTCGGCGATCAGGTCGACGATCTCGACCTGGGCCTCGAAGTGCTTGTCGTAGAGCAGGTGCAACTCGTTGAACGTCGGTCCGACGACCTGCCAGTGGTGCTTCTTGTACATGTCGCGCAGGGTCATCGAATCGGCCAGCGCCCGGTTCAGGATCGCGACGCTTTGCTTGGCAGCCTTCTCGCCGAGGCCGTGCGGCATCGGCACGATGTCGCCGAACTTCTGGGTCTCGTGCGAGCCGGTGCGGCCCTGCTGGTGCAGGCTCGGCTTGACGGCCGAGTGGGCGGCATCGACGCCGGAAGCGCTCGTCTTCGACTTGGGGGACGGCGCGGATTTCTTGCTGGCCATGGTTTTCCTCGGGGGTTGTGTGGATCATCGGTTGGTTCGCGACCATAGCGAATCGCTGCCGAAAGCGCGACGGCTTCCCTGCCGAAATCGGGAGACAGCGGCGCGTTCCTACAAGGAAAAGCGGGCAACCGGAATCACCCGGTTGCCCGTGAGGCGAGGAATCGCCGGACCGTCAGATCGGCGTCGACGTCGGCGCGGCAGGCAACGGCACGCCGCCCGGCCCGGCCTGGAACGTGAGCGGCGAGATCGGGTCGACCTGGCCCACGCCGGCCTTGCTCCAGTCGCACACGCCCGCCGGGAAGACGGTGGTCAGACGCGTCTGCTGGCCGACGGTGAAGACGATGCCCGTGTAGTCGGCGAACACCAGCGGCTTCAGCGTGCACTTCAGGATGTTCTCGGTCTTCGGGCCGCCGGCGACCTGGTGCGGCGATGCGAACACCGCCAGCTTGGCGTCGGCATCGCACACCGCCTGGTCGGTGATCGGCGTCGTGAAGCCGATGTCGGCGGACAGGAAGCAGAAGTCGACCGCCGCCGCGGGCTTGCCCGCCACGACCTGGGCCTGCGTGCGCACCGAGTTCATCGTCGCCTTCGGCGCGCTGAGCAGCAGGCTCGAGAGCCACGTGTCCATCGTCGTCAACGACTTCGTGGTCACCGCCGCCATCTGCGCCGCGCCTGCCGGCAGGAGGCCGCCGGCCGCCAGGCCGACGTAACGCCAGATCACCTGGTTGGCGTGGCCGCCGGCGTCTCCGTCGAGCCGTGCACGCTCGGAGAAGCTGCGCCAGTTGTAGTGGATGTCGGTGCCCGTCGGGCCCTCGTCGTAGCCGCGCGAATCGATGATCGCGACCTTGCCGAGGTTCTTGCCGTTCGAGACGATGCCCGACTGGTAGGCGATGGTCAGCGCCGCGGTATCGGCGAGCGAGCGCGCCGTGGTCGCGTTCGAGTCGACGT
>JAYTHL010000121.1:0-1758 GCA_043732605.1 Rhizobacter sp.
GACCTGCTCGCCGCCGCGCCCGGCGCGAAGCGCGAGCGCGCCGAGGACCGGCAGTCGCAGGACGCGAAGATCCACGGCCTGCAGCGCTGGCAGCAGGGCTACGACCTGCACGACGTCACGCGCGAATGGGGCCATCTGCACTGCTGCCTGGTGCTCGAGTTCGAGCGCATGGCCGACGCCGAGCCGGCGCTGCCGCGCGCCGCGTTCGCCGAGGCGCGTCTCAAGCTCGCCGAGCAGATCAGCCAGGCGACCAGCCTGAGCGCAGAGCGCTACTTCCATCTGGAGCGGGTCGAGGCGGCGGGCAGCGTCCTCGATCTCGAGCGCGCGCTCGCCGACGTGCGCGAGCTCGAGCGCCGGCGCGGCGAGCTCTGGCAGCAGGCGGCGCACGACCTGCGCGGCAACCTCGGCGTGGTGTCGAACGTCGCGCAGGGGCTGACCTTCGCCGACCTGCCGGCGACGCGGCGTCAGGACTTCCTCGGCCTGCTGCGCAACAACGTCACCTCCCTGCACCACCTGCTCGACGACGTCACGTCGCTCGCCCGCCTGCAGGCCGGGCAGGAGCAACGGCGTGTCGACTCCTTCGATGCCGCCGCCGAGCTGCGCCGGCTCGCCGACGAGCTGCGTCCGCTGGCCGAGAACAAGGGACTGACGCTCACCGCCGACGGACCCGAATCGCTGACTGTCGACGGCGATGTGGTCAAGGTCCGGCGCATTGCGCAGAACCTGCTGCTCAACGCGCTCAAGTACACCCGCACCGGAGGCGTCGCGCTCTCTTGGCACGACGGCGTGCCCGGCGATTGCGTCCGGTGGCGATTCGTCGTCACGGACACCGGCCCGGGGTTCCATGCTGGGCCGGGCGCGCCGCTGGCCAATGCCTTGAGCGCAGCCACGTCCGTCGAGCCGTTGCACCGTGCCGATGCACCAGAGGCCGAAGTCCCGCTGCCTGGAGATGACGACGGCAGGCCGATGGTCCAGTCGCAAGGCGAAGGCCTCGGCCTGGCGATCGTCAAGCGCCTCTGCGACCTGCTCGACGCGAGCGTCGAGTTCGAGTCCGTCGAGGGCCGCGGCACGACGGTGCACGTCACCTTGCCGGAGCACTATCCGGCGGCGACCGCGACGCCCTGACCCACGCCGGCACGTCGCGCAAGCGCGCGCCGTGCATTCGGTCGCAATCGCTTTACCGGGCTTTACCGTTCCCGACGAGTCCGTACATTCGCCGCGCCCGAACTCGCATCACACTCGGTCGAAGAGGTGAACGCATGGACACAGTCATCGAACGCGACGCGAAAGACATCGCGCTGAACGCCCCGGCCGCGGCGCCGGTCGCTCTTGCCGCGATCGCGAGCGCGGCCCTCGCCGCATGCGGTGGCGGCGGCAGCGACGCCCCGTCGACTGGCGGCGGCACGGGCACCGGAGGCGGCACTGGCACGGGCGGCGGAACGCCGGTCCTGCCGACCGCGACCGAGGCCTCGCGCTTTCTCGCCCAGGCCTCGATGGGCGCGAGCCGGACCGACATCGCGCGCGTCCAGGCGATCGGATACGCGGCGTGGATCGACGAGCAGATCGCGACGCCGTCGTCGCAGACGCGCTGGGACGCGCTCGTCGCCGGCGGCTTCGCCGACCCGAGCTTCAAGAACGGCGAAGGCGGCTTCGATGCCTGCGCGTGGCGCAAGCTCCTGTCGTCGCCCGACACGCTGCGCCAGCGCGTGACGCTCGCGCTTTCCGAGATCATGGTGACGTCGATCGACAGCCTGGTCG
>JAYTHL010000122.1:0-6120 GCA_043732605.1 Rhizobacter sp.
GGCGTCAGGCCGAGCGACTTGCCCATCGCCTCGCTGCCGACGAGCACCGCCGCTGCGCCGTCGACGATGCCCGACGAGTTGCCCGCCGTGTGCACATGCTCGATGCGCTCGACCTGCGGATAGCGCGCGAGCGCGACGGCGTCGAAGCCCATCGCACCGAGCTCGGCGAAGGCGACCTTGAGCTGACCGAGGCCTTCGATCGTCGTGCGCGGCTTGATGAACTCGTCGCGCTCGAGGATCGCGATGCCGATCTCGTCGTCGACGGCGAGCACCGACTTGTCGAAATGCCCCGCGGCCTGTGCCGCCGCTGCGCGCTGCTGCGACGTCAGCGCGAAGCGGTCCACGTCGTCGCGCTTCCAGCCGGCGAGGGTCGCGATCAGGTCCGCGCCGATGCCCTGCGGCACGAAGCCGATGCCGAAGTTCGTCGCCGGGTCCTGCGACCATGCGCCGCCGTCGGAGCCGATCGCCACGCGCGACATGCTCTCGACGCCGCCCGCGACGACGAGATCTTCCCAGCCGCTCGCAACCTTTTGCGCCGCGATATTGACGGCCTCGAGGCCCGACGCGCAGAAGCGGTTGATCTGCATGCCGGCGACCTTGAAGTCCCAGCCGGCCTTGAGGGCAGCCGTCTTTGCGATCACCGAGCCCTGCTCGCCAACCGGCGAGACGACGCCCATGACGACGTCGTCGAGCGCGGCCGGATCGAAGCCGTGGCGCTGCTGCAGCTTGACGAGCAGGCCGGCGAGCAGATCGATCGGCTTGACCTCGTGCAGGCTGCCGTCCTTCTTGCCCTTGCCGCGCGGCGTGCGGACGGCGTCGAAGATCATCGCGTGGGGCATCTCGGCTCTCCTCGTGTCCGGAACGGCGCCACGGCGGCGCCACCGGATTGACAATCGATTATCGGGCTGGGCACACTGCCCGACAACCACCAAGCAAGCGCTTGGTTGACGACTCGCGAGGCGTTCGCATCCTCATCCCATGACCACAGGCTATCGATCGATCTTCGCCCCCGGCCTCTTTCGCGGCCAGGTCGCCGTCGTCACGGGCGGCGGCTCGGGCATCGGCCGCTGCACGGCGCACGAGCTCTCGGCGCTCGGCGCGACGCTCGCCATCGTCGGCCGCAAGCTCGAGAAGCTCGACGCGGTGCGCGCCGAGATCGAGAGCCAGGGCGGCTTCTGCTCCACGCACGTCTGCGACATCCGCGAGGAAGCGCAGGTGCAGGGCACGATCGCCGCCATCCTCGCGCATCACGGCCGCATCGACGCGCTCGTCAACAACGCCGGCGGCCAGTTCCCGGCGAAACTCGCGGCGATCAGCGCGAAGGGCTGGGACGCGGTCGTGCGCAGCAACCTGACCGGCGGCTTCCTGATGGCGCGCGAATGCGTCACGCAGTGGATGCTCAAGGATGCCGCGCAACCGAATGGCGGTGCCGTGGTCAACATCATCGCCGACATGTGGGGCGGCATGCCCGGCATGGGCCACTCGGGCGCGGCGCGCGCCGGCATGCTCAACTTCACCGAGACGGCGGCACTCGAATGGGCTCCCGTGCGCGTCAACGCGGTCGCGCCGGGCTGGATCGCGTCAAGCGGGCTCGACCGCTATCCGCCCGAGATGACAGCGACCTTGCGTGGCATGAAGGACCTCGTGCCGCTGCGCCGGCTCGGCACCGAGAGCGAGGTCTCGGCGGCGATCGTGTTCCTGCTCTCTCCCGCGGCCGCGTTCGTGTCGGGCGCGTGCCTGCGCGTCGACGGCGCGGCGCCGAACGCGAAGCGGATCTGGCCCGAGATCGGCACCGGCGGCACGACGACAGCGTTCGACGGCTTCCATCTCGCGACCTCGCCGCAGGTCCTGCGCGATACCTGAGCGGCGCCGCGATGCCGGTCCTCACGAGCACCCTCGACACGCGCGGCGACGCCTTCGCCGCCAACCGGTCGCGCACCCTTGCGCTGGTCGAGCGCTGGCGCGCGCTCGAGGCACGCACGCGCGCCGCGAGCGCGAAAGCCGGGCCGCTCTTCGACAAGCGCGGCCAGCTGCTGCCGCGCGAGCGCGTCGCACGCCTGCTCGATCCAGGCGTGCCCTTCCTCGAGCTCTCGACGCTCGCCGGCTGGCTGCAGGACAGCGACGACCCCGAGCGCTCGCTGCCCGGCGGCGGCTCGATCGTCGGCATCGGCGTCGTCGCCGGCGTGCGCTTGATGGTCGTCGCCGACGACGCCGGCATCGACGCCGGCGCGATGCAGTCGCAAGGCCTCGAGAAGATGATGCGCGCGCAGCAGATCGCGCTCGAGAACCGGCTGCCGTTCATCCACCTCGTCGAATCGGCGGGAGCGAACCTGCTCAAGTACCGCGTCGAGCAGTTCGTGCGCGGCGGCGCCCTCTTCTGCAACCTCGCGCGGCTCTCGGCCACCGGCCTGCCTGTGATCGCCGTCGTCCACGGCTCGTCGACCGCGGGCGGCGCATACATGACGGGCCTCTCCGACCACGTGATCATGGTGCGCGGCCGCGCGCGCGCTTTCCTCGCCGGGCCGCCGCTCCTCAAGGCCGCGACCGGCGAGATCGCCACCGACGAGGCACTCGGCGGCGCCGACATGCACGCGAGCGTCTCGGGCCTGGCCGACTACGTCGCCGACGACGACGCCAGCGCGCTCGCGATGGCGCGCGAGCTCGTCGCGTCGCTCGGCTGGCAGCCGCCGGCATCGTGGCCCGACGGGCCTGCGCCGCTCCACGCTGGCGACGCGCTCCTCGGCCTCTTCGGTGCCGATGCGAAGAAGGCCGTCGACATGCGCGACGTGATCGCGCGTGTGGTCGACGGATCCGAGCTGCTCGAGTTCAAGGCCGATCACGGCCCGGCGACGGTGTGCGGCTACGCGGCGATGGCCGGCTATCGCGTCGGCATCGTCACCAACAGCGGCCCGCTCGATCCGGCCGGCAGCGTCAAGGTCACGCACTTCGTGCAGAGCTGCTGCCAGCTCGGCATCGCCATCGTCTGGCTGCAGAACACGACCGGCTTCATCGTCGGCACCGATGCCGAGCGCGCCGGCATGATCAAGCACGGCTCGAAGCAGATCCAGGCACTCGCGAACGCCGACGTGCCGCAGATCACCGTCCAATGCGGCGCGTCGTTCGGCGCCGGCAACTACGGCATGTGCGGGCGCGGCTTCGGCCCGCGCTTCGTCTTCAGCTGGCCGACGGCGATCACCGCCGTCATGGGCGCCAGCCAGGCCGCCGGTACGATGGAGATCGTCATGCGCGACGGCGCGGCGAGGAAAGGCGAGCCGGTCGACGAAGGCAAGCTCGTCGCGCTGACGCAGAAGATCACCGCGACGTTCGAGCGCCAGTCCGATGCCTTCTACACCTCGGGCCTGCTGCTCGACGACGGCATCATCGACCCGCGCGACACTCGCCGCGTCCTCGCCCTCGCGCTCGCCGTCTGCGACGAAGCGGCGCGACGCACCCTTCACCCGATTCAGTTCGGCGTCGCCCGGCCCTGAGCGGCCGGCGCCGACCGCACTTTCCAGGAGCCGCCATGCAATACACGCACGAGCACGAAGAGATCCAGCGCACGCTCAAGCGCTACATCGACGAGCACATCAACCCGCACGTCGACGCATGGGAAGCGGCCGAGGCCTTTCCCGCGCACGAGGTCTTCAAGGGACTCGGCGACCTCGGCCTGCTCGGCCTGACCAAGCCCGAGAAGTACGGCGGCATGGGCCTCGACTACTCGTTCTCGGTGGCGATGGCCGAGACGCTCGGCCACGTCGCCTGCGGCGGCGTGCCGATGGCGATCGGCGTGCAGACCGACATGGCGACGCCGGCGCTCGCGCGCTTCGGCTCCGAAGCGCTCTGTCGCGAGTTCCTCATGCCGGCGATCGCGGGGGATGCGGTCGGCTGCATCGGCGTCTCGGAGCCCGGTGCCGGGTCGGACGTCGCGAGCATCAAGACGACGGCGAAGAAGGTCGGCGACGACTACGTCATCAACGGCTCGAAGATGTGGATCACCAACAGCCTGCAGGCCGACTGGATGTGCCTGCTCGCCAACACGAGCGAAGGCGCCGCGCACAAGAACAAGAGCCTGATCATGGTGCCGATGAACGCCAGGGGCGTCACGCGGGCGCAGAAGATCCGCAAGATCGGGATGATGTCGAGCGACACGGGCCTGATCCACTTCGACGACGTGCGCGTGCCGCAGACCCACCGCGTCGGCGAGGAAGGCATGGGCTTCACGTACCAGATGATGCAGTTCCAGGAGGAGCGCCTCTGGGCCGCGGCGAGCGCGATCCAGTCGCTCCTGAACTGCATCCAGCTGACCGCCGACTACGCCCGCGAGCGCAAGATCTTCGGCAAGAGCGTGCTCGACCACCAGGTCGTCCACTACAAGCTCGCCGAGCTGAAGACCGAGGTCGAGTCGCTGCGCGGTCTGGTCTACATGGCGACCGAGAAGTACGTGGCCGGCGCCGACGTCACCGAGTGGGCGTCGATGGCCAAGCTCAAGGCCTGCCGCCTCTCGCGCCTCGTGCCCGACGCGTGCATGCAGTACTGGGGCGGCATGGGCTACACGTGGGACAACCCGGTCTCGCGCCACTACCGCGACGGCCGGCTCGGCTCGATCGCCGGCGGCGCCGACGAGGTGATGCTCGGGATCATCGCCAAGTACATGCACACGCTGCCGTCGCGCGGCTGAGCGCCGGACCGCACGCCGCGTCTCGATGCTCGCCTCGCTGCTCATCGCCAACCGCGGCGAGATCGTCGCCCGCGTCGCGCGCACGGCGCGGCGGATGGGCGTGGAGACGGTGGCCATCGCGTCCGATGCGGACCGCGACGCGCCGTACCTGTCGTCGTGCGATCGCGCGATCGCGATCGGCGGCGAGCGCGCGGCCGACTCGTACCTGCGCATCGACCGGATCGTCGCCGCCGCGGTCGCCTCGGGCGTCGAGGCGGTCCATCCCGGCTACGGCTTCCTGAGCGAGAACGCGGACTTCGCCGACGCGGTCGAGGCGGCCGGCAAAGTGTGGATCGGGCCACCGGCGGCGGCGATGCGCGCCCTCGGCGACAAGTCGGCCGCGCGCCAGCGCATGCGCGACGCCGGCGTGCCGGTGCTGCCGGGCTACGACGGCGCCGGTCAGGATGCGGCGACGCTGCGCCGCGAAGCCGGGCGACTCGGCTTTCCGCTGATGGTCAAGGCCGTCGCCGGCGGCGGCGGACGCGGCATGCGGCTCGTCGCGAACGCGGCCGGGCTCGACGCGGCGCTCGCCTCCGCCGCGGCCGAAGCCGGGGCTGCGTTCGGTGACGCACGGCTGCTGCTCGAGCGCGCCGTCGAGCGAGCACGCCACGTCGAGATCCAGGTCTTCGCCGACGCACACGGCCACGTGATCCATCTCGGCGAGCGCGACTGCTCGCTGCAGCGGCGCCACCAGAAGCTCGTCGAGGAAGCGCCCTCGCCTGCGGTGTCGCCGGTGCTGCGCCGGCGGATGGGCGATGTCGCCGTCGCGGTCGCGCGCGAGGTCGGCTACCGCGGCGCAGGCACGGTCGAGTTCCTCCTCGACCGCGACGGCGCGTTCTGGTTCATCGAGATGAACACGCGGCTGCAGGTGGAGCACGCCGTCACCGAGGCGCTTGTCGGCGTCGACCTCGTCGAATGGCAGCTGCGTGTCGCCGCGGGCGAGCCCCTGCCGATGGATCAGGACGAAGCCCTCGCACGCTTCGAGGCCGGCGGTCACGCGATCGAGGTCCGCCTGTGCGCCGAGGATCCCGGGCACGACTTCCTGCCGCAATCGGGCCGCATCGTGCGCTGGCGCGCCCCCGACGGCGTGCGCGTCGACCACGCGCTCACGAGCGGCTGCGCCGTGCCGCCGTTCTACGACTCGATGCTGGCCAAGCTGGTCGCCTCGGCGCCGACACGCGACGCAGCGCGCACGCGACTCGCGCAGGCGCTCGACCGCACGGCCTGCCTCGGCGTGACGACCAATCGTGCCTTCCTGGCGACGTTGCTGCGCGAGCCGGCGTTCGCGACCGGGGACGTCGACACGACCTTCATTGCCCGCCGCTTCGCCGACGACGCGTCGCGCGCGGCGCAGACGCCGTCGTGGCTCGAAGCCCTCGCTTCGGCCGCGACTGCATTGCTGC
>JAYTHL010000123.1:0-6106 GCA_043732605.1 Rhizobacter sp.
GGCGACTTCCTCGAGGCTCGAGAAGCCCTCGGCGATCAGGATGTCGGCGACCTCGACGTCGACGTCGAGCTTGTCGACGAAGAGCTTGCGAACGCTGTCCGATTCCTCGGCCTGCTTCGACGCCGATTCCTCGGCCGACATGATGTTGATCCGCCAGCCGGTCATCTCCGACGCGAGGCGCACGTTCTGGCCGCCGCGGCCGATCGCGATTGCGAGATTCTCCTCGTCGACGACGACGTCCATCGCGTGGCGCTCCTCGTCGACGACGATCGACTGCACGTTCGCCGGCGCCAGCGCGCCGATCACGAACTGCGCCGGATCTTCCGACCACAGCACGATGTCGACGCGCTCGCCGGCGAGCTCGTTGGTGACCGCGTTGACGCGCGAGCCGCGCACGCCGACGCAGGTGCCGATCGGATCGACCCGCTTGTCGTGCGACTTGACCGCGATCTTGGCGCGCGAGCCAGGGTCGCGGGCGCACGACTTGATCTCGAGCAGGCCCTGGTCCATCTCGGGCACTTCCTGCTTGAAGAGCTCCATCATGAAGCCGGGCGACGAGCGCGAGAGCAGGATCTGCGGTCCGCGCAGGGTCGCGTCGACCTCGGCGATGTAGGCGCGGACGCGATCGCCGGTGCGCAGGTTTTCCTTGGGGATCATCTCGGAGCGACGCAGCCGTCCTTCGATGCGGCCCGACTCGACGATGACGTCGCCCTTGTCGAGGCGCTTGACGGTGCCGACGAAGATCTTCTCGCCGCGCGAGAGGAAGTCCGAGAGCAGCTGCTCGCGCTCGGCGTCGCGAATCTTCTGCAGGATGACTTGCTTGGCGGCCTGCGCGCCGATCCGGCCGATCGAGACGGACTCGATCTGCTCTTCGATGTGGTCGTCGACCTCGATGTCGGGAATCTGCTCGAGCGCCTCGAAATGCAGGATCTCGGAGTCGGGCAGCTGCAGGCCGGCCTCGTTCGGCACGACGTGCCAGCGGCGGAAAGTCTCGTACTCGCCGGTCTCGCGGTCGACCGACACGCGGATGTCGACCTCGCCGCCTTGCAGCTTCTTCGACGCCGACGCGAGCGCGGCCTCGACCGCCTGGAAGACGATCTCGAGGTCGACGCTCTTCTCGCGCGAGATCGCGTCCACCAGCATCAACAGTTCACGGTTCATTGGGTTCGACCTCCGTCTGTCTCTTCGTAGGGGCGCGTCTCGCTCGGCACCGCGCCCTGCGGGGCGAACGGGCGCCCCTTGAAATCGATCACTGGAACGAGGCGCGCCTCGCGCACCTCGTCGAGGGAAAAGTCCAGCACCCTCTCGTCGCCGGGCGTCTCGGCGACAGCCGGCGCCTCGACACCGGACTCGGCAACGCGCGCCGCGGCACGCGCCTGCGCCGAGCGGCTCGCCGCGTGCTTCTTCGCTGCCGCTGCCGCCGCCGTCGGAGCGAGCAGGACGCGCCAACCGCTCTCGGCCGCCATCAACTCGCCACGAAAGCGCTTGCGACCCTTGAACGGCACCTTCAGCGTCACCTCGACCTGCTCGCCGAGGAAGCGGCGGAAATCGCCTGCGCTCTTCAGGGGCCGATCGAGCCCGGGCGACGAGACCTCCAGTCGCTCGTACGACAGGCCTTCGACCTCGAGCACGTGCTGGAGCTGGCGCGTGACGCGCTCGCAGTCGTCGACATTGATGAAGCGATCGGGCATGCCGTCTGCCGCGGGATGATCGATCGTCACGCGCAGCAGCCCGCCCGCCGCGCGCTCGACCTCGACGAGCTCGTAGCCGAGCCCGGCGACGGTCGTTTCGATGGCGGTGTGCGAGGTCATGGTCGGTTGAATGTTCAGCAAGGACGAATGGCGCAGCAAAGACGATCAGCCAAAAAAAATGGGCCGGAAGAACCGCCCACTTGACGCTTTCTAGGTGAAGAGCGGAATTGTATCCGCTCCCTCAAATAGCGACAAGTCACCCTGCTGTCAAGGCCCTCGGGCGGCCGCGTCGTGCGTGCCAGAATCCGTCGCCTCTTCGACCTGGAAAGCGCTCCACATGGGATTTCTCGACGGCAAACGCTTCCTGGTCACCGGCGTCCTGTCGAACCGGTCGATCGCCTATGGCATCGCACGCGCCTGTCGGCGCGAAGGCGCCGAACTCGCCTTCAGCTACCAGGGCGAGCGCTTCAAGGACCGGGTCAGCGGATTCGCCGCCGAGTTCGGCTCGTCGCTGGTGTTCGACTGCGACGTCGCCGACGACGCGCAGATCGCCGCGCTGTTCTCGTCGCTGATCGCGACCTGGCCGACCTTCCACGGCTTCGTCCACTCGATCGGCTACGCGCCCAAGGAATCGATCGCCGGCGACTTCCTCGAAGGTCTGTCGCGCGAGGGCTTCCGGATCGCCCACGACATCTCGAGCTACAGCTTTCCGGCAATGGCCAAGGTGGCGGCGCCTTATCTCGCGCCGGGAGCCGCCCTCCTCACCCTCACCTATCTGGGGTCGGAGCGCAGCGTTTCAAACTACAACACGATGGGCCTGGCGAAGGCCTCGCTCGAGGCCGGCGTGCGCTATCTCGCGGCCAGCCTCGGACCGAAGGGCGTGCGCGTCAACGCGATCTCGGCCGGGCCGATCAAGACGCTGGCCGCGTCGGGCATCAAGGGCTTCGGCAAGATCCTCGACGTCGTCGCCGAGAACGCGCCGCTGCGTCGCAACGTGACCATCGACGAAGTCGGCAACGCTGCCGCGTTCCTGCTCTCGGACCTGGCGTCGGGCGTGACCTCGGAAATCGTCTACGTCGACGGTGGCTTCAGCCACGCCATGGGCGGCGTCTAGCGGACGCAGTCGACGAAGTACCTGCCGCCCTCGACGCCTACGCCCTGCATCTCGGTCATCGACATGAGGCCGTGCACATCGGTGTCGAAGCCGGGGAAGGTCTCGTTGAACGAGCGCGTGAAGCGCAGGTAGTCGACGATCCGGCGGTTGAATTTCTCGCCCGGAATCAGGAGCGGGATGCCCGGCGGATACGGCGTCAGCAAGGTCGTCGAGATGCGGCCTTCGAGCCGATCGATCTCGACGCGCTCGGTCTTGCCGTGGGCGATGCAGGCGAAGGCGTCGCTCGGCTTCATCGCCGGCTCGATCTTGTCGGTGTACATGTCGGTGACCAGGCGCGCGATGTCGTCCTTGGCGTAGAACTCGTGGATGCTTTGCGACAGGTCGCGCAGGCCGATGCGCTCGTACTTCGGATGCGCCGCCGTGAACTCGGGCATCACCTTCCAGCACGGCTGGTTGCGGTCGATGTCGTCCTTGAACTGCTGCAGTGCCGTGAGCAGCGTGTTCCACCGGCCCTTGGTGATGCCGATCGTGAACATGATGAAGAACGAGTAGAGCCCCGTCTTCTCGACGACGACGCCGTGGTCGACCAGGTACTTGGTGACGATCGCCGCCGGGATGCCGGTCTTGGCGAACTTGCCCGACATGTCGAGCCCTGGCGTGATCAGCGTGCACTTGATCGGGTCGAGCAGGTTGAAGCCTTCGGCCAGATTGCCGAAGCCATGCCACTTGGCGTTGGCCTTGAGCATCCAGTCGGCGCTCGAGCCGATGCCATCGACAGTCAGCTTGTCGGGGCCCCAGACCTTGAACCACCAGTCCTTGCCGTACTCCTTGTCGACCTTGCGCATCGCCCGCCGGAAGTCGAGCGACTCGGAGATGCTCTCCTCGACGAGCGCCCGGCCGCCGGGCGCTTCCATCATCGCCGCCGAGACGTCGCACGACGCGATGATCGCGTACTGCGGGCTCGTCGAGCTGTGCATCAGGTAGGCCTCGTTGAAGAGGTGCGGATCGAGCTTCCTGGTCTTCGAGTCCTGCACCAGCACCTGCGACGCCTGGCTGATGCCCGCGAGCAGCTTGTGCGTCGACTGGGTCGCGAACACGATCTGGTTCTTCGGACGCGGCCGGTTCTTGCCCATCGCGTGGAAGGTGCCGTAGAAGCGGTGGAACGCCGCGTGCGGCAGCCAGGCCTCGTCGAAGTGCATCGTGTCGATGTAGCCGTCGAGCGCGTGCTTGATCGTCTCGGTGTTGTAGAGCACGCCGTCGTAGGTGCTCTGCGTCAGCGTCAGGATGCGCGGCTTGACCTTGGCCGCATCGAGGCCCTTCAGCAGCGGATGCTCGGCGATCTTCTTCTGGATCGCCTCCTTCGTGAACTCGCTCTGGCCGATCGGGCCGATGATCCCGTAATGGTTTCGCGTCGGCGGCAGGAAGACCGGGATCGAGCCGGTCATGATGATCGCGTGCAGGATCGACTTGTGGCAGTTGCGGTCGACGACGACGACGTCGCCCGGCGCGACGGTGTGGTGCCACACCATCTTGTTCGACGTGCTCGTGCCGTTGGTGACGAAGAAGCAGTAGTCGGCGTTGAAGATCCGCGCCGCGTTGCGTTCGCTCGCCGCGACCGGGCCGGTGTGGTCGAGCAACTGGCCGAGCTCGTCGACCGAGTTGCAGACGTCGGCGCGCAGCATGTTCTCCCCGAAGAACTGGTGGAACATCCGCCCGACCGGACTCTTCAGGAAGGCGACGCCGCCCGAATGGCCGGGACAGTGCCACGAGTACGAGCCATCCTGCGCGTAGTTGATGAGCGCCTTGAAGAACGGCGGCGCGACGCCGTCGAGATAGCTGCGCGCCTCGCGAATGATGTGACGCGCCACGAACTCGGGCGTGTCCTCGAACATGTGGATGAAGCCGTGCAGCTCGCGCAGGATGTCGTTGGGCAGGTGCTGCGAGGTGCGCGTCTCGCCGTAGAGATAGATCGGCACGTCCGAGTTCTTGAAGCGAACCTCGGTGATGAACTTCCTCAGGTTCACGACCGCCGGATCGAGCTCCGGGCCGCCCATGAACTCCTCGTCGTCGATCGACAGGATGAAGGCACTGGCGCGGCTTTGCTGCTGGGCGAACTGCGAGAGGTCGCCGTAGCTCGTCGCGCCGAGGACCTCGAAGCCCTCTTTCTCGATCGCCGCGGCGAGCGCGCGGATGCCCAGGCCGGAAGCGTTCTCGGAGCGGTAGTCCTCGTCGATGATGACGATGGGAAACTGAAACTTCAGCATCGGCGGGCCTCGGGCGGGCGACTTCGGAAAGCGCGCAGTGTAGGGCCGCGAGGCGTGCGACCGAGGGTCGGCGCCCGTGATTCCCGGGCGGAGGCAGGCCTACACTGAGCCCATGCCGAAATCGGAGACGAATCGATGAGCCTGACGGTGGCGAGCCTGTGGTGGATCGCGGCCGGCGCCGCGGTCGCGGCCGAGCTCGCCACGGGCACGTTCTACCTGCTCATGATCGCCCTCGGCCTGGCCGCAGGCGCGATCACGGCGCATCTCGGTCTGGTCGAGCCGGTGCAGTTCCTGATCGCAGCGATCGTCGGTGGCGGCGCGACGGTGATCTGGCACTGGCGCCGCACCTCGCGCCGCGGACCGCCGCTGCCGACCGCGAACGATCGCGACATCAACCTCGACGTCGGCGAGCGCATCCACGTCACCGACTGGGCGACCGACCGCACGGCGCGCGTCAGCTACCGCGGCTCGACCTGGCAGGCGCGACTGCAGCCGGGCGCGCAGCCGACGCCGGGCGCGCATGTCGTCGCGGGCGTCGAAGGCAACTGGCTCGTGCTCGCACCCGCGAGCCCCGAGCGTTAGAAAAGGACACACATGGAGCCGTCATTTCCGATGGGCGTGGCGATCGTCGTCGCCATCGTCGCCGCGATTTTCATCTTCCGGACCTTCAAGATCGTGCCGCAGCAGCACGCCTGGGTCGTCGAGCGCCTCGGCAAGTACGACCGCACGCTCGCGCCGGGGCTCGAGTTCGTCTGGCCGTTCCTCGAACGCGTCGCCTACAAGCACTCGCTGAAGGAAGTGCCGCTCGACGTGCCGAGCCAGGTCTGCATCACGCGCGACAACACGCAGCTGCAGGTCGACGGGATCATCTATTTCCAGGTCACCGACCCGATGCGCGCGAGCTACGGCTCGAGCAACTACATCTCGGCGATCACCCAGCTCGCGCAGACGCTGCTGCGCTCGGTGATCGGCAAGATGGAACTCGACCGCACGTTCGAGGAGCGCGACCACATCAACCTGTCGGTCGTCGCCGCGCT
>JAYTHL010000124.1:0-1750 GCA_043732605.1 Rhizobacter sp.
CTGACCACTTGGCGTGCGCAGCAGCACGAGTGACTCGCCCCAAGGATTGCCGTCGCGCTTGCCGCGAGGGAAGTTGTGCCCGCTGGCCAACGCTGCGAATGCCCGAGACGACAGCTTGGCTTCACGCGGGCGCCACTGCCAGTTGCCCGGCATCTGTGCGAACCAAGCCGCGTCAGCCACGAGGTCGACCGGCCTCATCTGCAGGCTGCAGGCTTCGCCCACCGCACCGATCGCCTGTGCAGCACGTCGTCCTGCGTCAGCCACGTCGTCGCCGAAGACGACCAGGCTGTAGTGATACTCACCCATGCAGAACTGGCCATCGCCGAGTTCGTTCAGCGCCACGTCCATCTCGGCGACCTGGGTCTCGACGACATCGTCGCTGGCGATGAGCTGGTCGCGCTGGAGTTCGAGTGCGCGCATCGCCTCACGTCGCGGCAGGATCGAGAAGCTTTGCGTCTCGATGAACTCGCTGCGTTCGTAGAGGAGGGCGTTCAGCACGCCCGGCTCCACAGCATCGGCGTACTCGTGAATGTCGACGAAGGCAGCGAAGCGCTTGTTCTCGCCGTTGCGAATCTCGAGCTTGTCGGCACCGAAGGACAGGCGAGAGGTCGGGAGCGTCCGGTACAGCGGACCGGTATGCATCGGCACGGGTCGCCAGGTTCCGTTCACGAGATAGCCGAGGAACTCGGCGATCTCGGAATAGTCGCGACCGTTCCGGCGCTCCGTGCCGAGCAGGACGGGAGCGAAGCCGCGCAACACGCGTTGCACCAGCGCCGTTTTCTCGTCCATCACGCGGATCGCGTCGTCCTGCGCCTTCGCGATGTCCTTGCGCGTGCGGCGCGTCGACTGGAAGGCACGGCCGACCGCCGAAACGGTGGGCCGGTAGACGAGCGTCATGTAGAGCTCATTGCTCATCATGCGTTGCTTGCGGAGCAGGCTGCCATAGGCGTGCGCTACATCGCGTGCGAAGCCAGGCTCGGTCGGCATGGACATGTCGTCCTCGATCGCTCGGTGAAGCCGGTGCTCCCAGATCGCGAACTGACCACCGGCGAGGTTGCGCAGCAGACTGCACTTCGCTTCATGACGCTCGGCGATCGTGTGTTCGTCGGCGCACTCGAACGCCACGCCGTCCAGACGCCACACCCGAAGGTAGTCCCCACCCCGGGTGATCACATCGACGGGGGAGACCAGCGACGAGAACGGGACGAAGCGCGTCAGCGGATTCTCCGACTGAGCCCGTGCCCAGTGACGCGGCCGTGTGATGTTCCGATACCTGGGTGCACTCGGGCGGGGGATACCCGTTCCGGCGGCTGAGTTACCGATGCCAAACATCACGTGTCCCCCGATAGAGGTAGGGCGCATAGCTGCGCGATTGCCACAGGCGCCGGTTGCGGTCGTTGAACCGCAGCTTCGCCGCGACGAACATCTGCCTGAAGCGCTGGTCGTCCTGATTGGTCACGAAGCGCATCCAGCCCAGCGCCGGGACGAACGCCGCAAGGACGATGGGCAGGATCCACCAGCTGATGAGGCTGCCCACCCAGAGCACCAGCAGCATGCCGGTGCCGAAAAGAACGACCAGCGGCACGAGTGGGATGCCCAGCTTCATGGCGGGCCGCGTCGCGCCCTTGTAGATGGCTTCTGCTTGCATGGTTGTGGCGCCCCGAGCAGTTCAGCTGACGATGTACGTGGAGAAGGCGGTGGCGCCACCGATCAAGGTGCCGCCGATCAGGACGTTCGCCACGTCCGCAAG
>JAYTHL010000125.1:0-1748 GCA_043732605.1 Rhizobacter sp.
GTCGCTGGTGCCGACGCACTACATCATGATGCTGGCGCTGCCCGATGCGGTGAAGGCGCGCCACGACGTCAGCGCGGTGGGCAAGCTGCTGATCTCGTCAGCGCCGGCGCGCAAGGACACCAAGCTGGCGATCCTGTCGCACTTCGCCAATTCGCGCCTGTTCGAGCTCTATGGGGCCACCGAGACCGGCTGGGTGACGCTGTTGCGGCCCGAGGAGCAGATCGACCGGCTCGGCTCGGTCGGGCGCGAATGGGCCGGCTCGGGCGCGATCCGGATCCTCGACCCCGAAGGCAAGGAGGTGGCCGACGGCGAGGTCGGCGAGCTATTCTCGCGCACCTCCTACGTCTTTGACGGCTACTGGAAGAACCCCGAGAAGACCGCCGAGGCCTTTCGCGGCGAGTGGTGCTCGGTGGGCGACATGGCGCGGCGCGACGCCGATGGCTACATCCACCTCGTCGACCGCAAGAGCAACATGATCATCAGCGGCGGCGAGAACATCTACCCATCCGAGGTCGAGGGCGTGCTCGGCGCCTTCGCGAAGGTCAAGGACGTTGCGGTGATCGGCGTTCCCGACGCCAAATGGGGCGAAACGGTGATGGCCGTGGTGGTGCTGCACGACGGCCAGCAGGCCACCGAGGCCGAGTTGCAGGACTGGTGCCGCGAGCGCATCGCCGGCTACAAGCGGCCGCGCAGCATCGTCTTCATCGCCGACGCCGAGATGCCGCGCACCGCCACCGGCAAGATCGTCCACCGCACCCTGCGCGAGCGCGTGGTCAACAGCGCAACTCTCTGACACGGGCCGCGCAGCGACCGCCGCATGCAGCAGATCCTGCTCGTCACCATTCCCTTCTTCGCGCTGGTGCTCTGCGGCTGGGTGGTCGCGCGGGTGCGGCTGCTGCCGCTGGAGGCGATACCCGGCCTCAACGCCTTCGTGCTGTTCTTCGCCCTGCCCAGCATGCTGTACCGCTTCGCGGCGACGACGCCCATCGTGCGCCTGCTCGACCCGACGGTGTCGACCGTCTATTTGCTGTGCGCGCTGCTGATCGTGGCGCTGACGATCGTCACCACCCGACGCGGCGCCGTCGGCTGGAACGACGCGTCCTTCGGCGCCCTCGTTGCGGCCTTTCCGAACTCGGGCTTCATGGGCGTGCCGCTGCTGGTGGCCCTGCTCGGCCAGCATGCCGCCGGCCCGGCCATCGTGGCCCTGGCGATCGACATGGTCGTTACCTCGTCGCTGTGCATCGCGCTGTCGCGCCTGGACGGCGCCAACGACCATGGCGTCTCGCGCGCCGTCGGCAACGCGCTGAAGGGGATGCTGAAGAACCCGCTGCCCTGGTCGATCGGGCTCGGCTGCCTGACGGCGGCCACCGGCTTCGAGCTCTGGGAGCCGGCGCGCAATACCGTCGGCATGCTGGCCGATGGGGCGTCACCGGTCGCGCTGTTCACCATCGGCGCGGTGCTCGCGCGGCCGCAGAAGGCGGCGGCCACGGGCGGTTTCGGTGACGTGCCGCTGGTCGTGTTCTACAAGCTCGTCCTCCACCCGGCGCTGGTGCTGGGCATCGGCAAGCTGGCGCAAGCCATCGGTGTGCCGCTGGACGGCTTCTCGCTCACCGTGCTCGTGCTCGTTGCCGCGCTGCCCAGCGCCAGCAGCATTCCGATGCTCGCCGAGCGCTTCGGCGCCGATGCCGGCCGCATTGCGCGCATCGTGCTCTTCGCCACTGCGGCGTCCTTCGTCAGCTTCTCGGCGG
>JAYTHL010000126.1:0-1747 GCA_043732605.1 Rhizobacter sp.
CGCTTGTGCTCGTCGCGGAAGGCGTCGAGCTTCTGGTCGATCGCGGTGTTGACGAACATCGCCAGGATCGTCGGCGCCGGGCCGTTGATCGTCATGCTCACCGAGGTGCTCGGGCTCGTCAGGTCAAAGCCCGAATAGAGCACCTTCATGTCGTCGAGCGTCGCGATCGAGACACCTGAGTTGCCGACCTTGCCGTAGATGTCGGGCCGCAGCGCCGGGTCGTTGCCGTACAGCGTGACCGAGTCGAATGCGGTCGAGAGGCGCTTGGCGGGCATGCCGGCCGAGAGCAGCTTGAAGCGCATGTTGGTCTTGAAGGCGTCGCCTTCGCCCGCGAACATCCGCGTCGGATCCTCGTTCTCGCGCTTGAAGGCGAACGTGCCGGCGGCGTAGGGGAACGAGCCCGGCACGTTGTCGAGGAGCAGCCACTTGAGGATCTCGCCGTGGTCCTCGTATCTCGGCAGCGCGACCTTCCGGATCTTGCTGCCCGAGAGCGACGTGGTGACCAGCGTCGTGCGGATCTCCTTGCCGCGCACGGTGACGACGAGCTCGTCGCCGGCGTAGGCCTGCCGCAGAGCCGGCCAGCCCGCGAGGAGCTTCTTCGCGACCGGATCGAGGCGCGCCTCGCGCTCGTCGGCAAGCGCGGTGACCGCGCCGACGGCGTTGGTCTTGTCGGGATTGGCGTCCAGCAACATGCGGCCGCTCTCGCGCAGTTGCTGCACTTCGCGCGCCAGGCGCGACTGCTCGACCGCGCGACGCTTGTAGGCGCGCACCGCGTCGGCGATGTCGGCGAGGTAGCGCGCGCGCGCCGGCGCGACGATCGGCGTCTGGTGCGTGCTGTGGCGCGAGGCGACGCGTGGCAGCGTCCCGGCGACCACCTTCATGCCGAGCGCGGCCAGGCGCGGCAGCATCGCCTGGTAGAGCGACGTGACGCCGTCGTCGTTGAAGCGGCTGGCCATCGTGCCGAACACCGGCATCGCGTCGGGGCGCTCGCCGAAGGCTTCGCGGTTCCTCTGCACCTGCTTGGCGACGTCGCGCAGCGCATCGGCCGCACCCTTCCTGTCGAACTTGTTGATCGCGACGAACTCGGCGAAGTCGAGCATGTCGATCTTCTCGAGCTGGCTCGCGGCGCCGAACTCGGGCGTCATCACGTAGGCCGGCACGTCGACGAGCGGCACGATCGCGGCGTCGCCCTGGCCGATGCCGGAGGTCTCGACGATGACCAAGTCGAAGCCGGCGACCTTGACGGCGGCGAGCACGTCGGGCAGGGCGGCGCTGATCTCGGAGCCGAAGTCGCGCGTCGCCAGGGACCGCATGTAGACGCGCGGCCCCGTGTTCCACGGCGCGATCGCGTTCATGCGGATCCGGTCGCCGAGCAGGGCGCCGCCGCTCTTCCTCCGTGACGGGTCGATCGAGATCACGGCGATGTCGAGCGCGTCGCCCTGGTCGAGGCGCAGGCGCCGGACGAGCTCGTCGGTGAGGCTCGACTTGCCGGCGCCGCCGGTGCCGGTGATGCCGACGACGGGCGTCTTGACGCCGCGCGCGACCGAGCGCAGCTCGTCGCGCAGGGTCGCCGTCGCGGCGCCGCTCTCGAGCGAGGTGATGAGCCGGGCGAGCGCGCGGCGCGCGGTCTCGTCGCGGCCGCGGATCGGCGCGAGCGTGGTCGGTGCGTCGGGCGCCAGATCGACGTCGCAGCGCATCATCATCTCGCCGATCATTCCCGCCAGGCCCATGCGCTGGCCGTCCTCGG
>JAYTHL010000127.1:0-1733 GCA_043732605.1 Rhizobacter sp.
GCCGATGCATCCGCACATCATCAGCATGTTGATGACGCCGCGGTAGTTCATGTCGCTGTGGTACCAGTGGTTCATCGCCGCGCCGATGATCACCATCGATTTGCCATGCGTCTTGTGCGCGTTCTCGGCGAACTGGTGCGCCACCGTGATGAGCTGCGCGCGCGGCGTGCCGGTGATGCGCTCCTGCCAGGCCGGCGTGTAGGGCGTGTCGTCGTCGAAGTTCTTCGCTGCGAGCTCGCCCGGAAGACCACGCGCGATGCCGTGGTTCGCCACCTGCAGGTCGAACACGGTGGCGACCAGCGTCTCGCGCTTCTCGCCTTCTTTGCCGAGCGAGATGCGGCGAACGGGCACGGTGCGCACCAGCACATCGGTGTTGTTCCCGGCGAGCGCATTGTTCGGGAAGTTCGCGCTGACGACGCCGCCGAAGTACGGAAAGCCGACCTTGGCCATGTCGGTGCTCGGGTAGTCGCCTTCCATCACCGAGAGCTGCAGCTTGACCTCGTGGCCGTGGCGCGCTTCCTTCGCTTGCAGGTTCCACTGGCCTTCGTCGGCGCGCCCGTCCGGGCCCCAGCGAAAGCCGATGGCGCCCGTCGGCAACACAACCTTGCCGACCTCGTCGAACGCGACCGTCTTCCACTCCGGGTTGTTGGCCTGCCCGAGCTTGCCGTTGAAGTCGGACGCGCGCACATAGCGGTCGGGCACGGTGATCACCTCGCCGCTGGGCAGGGTGTGCTGTTTCAGCATCACCAGCATCGGCATATCGGTGTAGCGGCGCACGTAATCGTCGAAATAGGCGCTGCGCTTCCCGCCGCCGTCCGGAAAATAGAACTCCTTCAGGATCACGTGGCCCATCGCCATCGCCACCGCGGCGTCGGTGCCCTGCTTCGGGTGCATCCAGATATCCGCGAGCTTGGCGACCTCGGAATAGTCGGGCGTCACCGCCACCGTCTTGGCGCCCTTGTAACGCACCTCGGTGAAGAAATGCGCGTCGGGCGTACGTGTCTGCGGCACGTTGGAGCCCCAGGCGATGATGAAGCTGGAGTTGAACCAGTCGGCCGATTCGGGTACGTCGGTCTGCTCGCCCCAGACCTGCGGGCTGGCCGGCGGCAGGTCGCAATACCAGTCGTAAAAACTCATGCTCACGCCGCCGATCAGACTCAGGTAACGCGAGCCTGCGGCGTAGCTGACCATGCTCATCGCCGGGATCGGCGAGAAGCCGATGATGCGATCCGGGCCATGCTTCTTGATCGTATAGACGTTGGCCGCAGCGACGATCTCGTTGACCTCGTCCCAGTTCGAGCGCACGAAGCCGCCGAGGCCGCGGATCTGCTGGTAATCGCGGCGCTTGGCGTCGTCTTCGACGATGCTGGCCCAGGCTTGCACCGGGTCGTGCGCGGCTCGCGCCTCGCGCCAACTCTTCAGCAGCCGGCCGCGCACCAGCGGGTACTTGACGCGATTCGCGCTGTACAGGTACCAGCTATAACTCGCGCCGCGGGCGCAGCCGCGCGGTTCGTGATTCGGCATGTCCCAACGGGTGCGCGGGTAGTCGGTCTGCTGGGTCTCCCAGGTCACGATGCCGCCCTTGACGTAGATCTTCCACGAGCACGAGCCGGTGCAGTTGACGCCGTGCGTCGAGCGCACGATCTTGTCGTGGGCCCAGCGGTTGCGGTAGGCGTCTTCCCAGGTGCGGTCTTCGCCGGTGGTGACGCCGTGGTCGCCGGAGAAGGCTTCCC
>JAYTHL010000128.1:0-6037 GCA_043732605.1 Rhizobacter sp.
GCCGGCCGTGCGCGACGCGCGCGGCAAGCTGCCGATCCGTTGTCTCATCCTCACGCCCACGCGCGAGCTCGCGGCGCAGGTCGAAGAGAGCGTTCGCACCTACGGCAAGTACTCGAAGCTCACCAGCATGGTGATGTTCGGCGGCGTCGGCATGCAGCCGCAGGTCGACAAGCTGCGCCGCGGCGTCGACATCCTCGTCGCCACCCCCGGCCGCCTGCTCGACCACCACGGCCAGCGCACGCTCGACCTGTCGCAGGTCGAGATCTTCGTCCTCGACGAAGCCGACCGGATGCTCGACATGGGCTTCCTACCCGACATCAAGAAGGTGCTCGCGATCGTGCCGGCGAAGAAGCAGAGCCTGCTCTTCTCGGCAACCTTCAGCGACGAGATCAAGGCCCTCGCCGACCGCCTCCTGAACGCGCCCGTGCTGATCGAGGTCGCGCGCCGCAACCAGACGGCCGAGCTGATCGCCCAGAAAGTGCACCCGGTCGGCCGCGAGATGAAGAAGGACCTGCTGGTCCATCTCGTCAAGAACAACGACTGGCACCAGGTGCTCGTCTTCACGCGCATGAAGCACGGCGCGAACCGTCTCGTCGAGCATCTGCTCAAGAACGGCATCAGCGCGATGGCGATCCACGGCAACAAGAGCCAGACCGCGCGCACCAAGGCGCTCGCCGACTTCAAGAAGGGCGAGCTGCAGGTGCTGGTCGCGACCGACATCGCCGCGCGCGGCATCGACATCGACCAGCTCCCGCACGTCGTCAACTTCGAGCTGCCCAACGTGCCCGAGGACTACGTCCACCGCATCGGCCGCACCGGCCGCGCCGGCACCAAGGGCGAGGCGATCTCGCTCGTCTGCGTCGACGAGAACGGCTTCCTGCGCGACATCGAGCGGCTGACCAAGAACGAGATCCCGAAGGAGATCGTTCCCGGCTTCGAGCCGCCGTCGCACGAGCGGCCTGAGCCGATCGTGCTCGGCCGGATGGTGATCGGCGAAGGCGCCGCGCGCGGCGGCATGCGGCCGAACCGCGACGCGAGTCGCGGCGGCAACGGTCGCGGTCATGGTGGTGGTGGTGGTAGTAGTGGCGGCGGTGGCCGCAGCGGCAACGGCGCGCGTCCTGGCAACGGCCAGGGCGGCGGCGCAGCCCGCCCGTCGTCGTCGGCACCGCGACGCGACTCGGCCGGCGGCACCGGCGCGCCTCGCTCGACCTTCAAGCGCTGACCAGCGCGCCGGGCCCCGAGCCGTCGCCCGTGGCCGCTCCCGACCGCGCCGCGCCACGCGCCGCCCTCGTGGCGGGCGCGACCGGCCTCGTCGGCCAGGCGATCCTCGCCCGGCTGCTCGACGATCCGCGCTGGGGGCGCGTCGACGTGCTCGCACGACGGCCGCTTGCTGCTACGGTCGCCCGCCACGCGAAGCTTACGGTCCACCTCGGCGAAGCCGATCTGATCGCGCGCACGATCAGAGGCATCGACGACGTCTTCATTGCACTCGGCACGACGATCAAGGTCGCCGGGTCCGAGGCCGCGTTCAAGGCTGTCGACTTCGACCTTGTCGTCGCGATCGCCCGCGCTGCGCGTGACGCCGGCGCGACGCGCCTGGGCGTCGTCTCGGCGCTCGGTGCCGACTCGACCTCGAGCGTCTTCTACAACCGCGTCAAGGGCGACATGCAAGCTGCCGTCGCCGCGCTCGGCTATGCGTCAGTGACCTTCGCGCAACCGTCGCTGCTGCTGGGCGACCGCGCCGCGCTCGGCCAGCCGGAGCGCCGCATGAAGCGGTTCGCGGTCCGGCTCGGAACGCCGCTTCTCGGGCTGATCCCGCGCTCGGTCCGGCCGATCCGCGCCGATGTCGTCGCGGCCAGCCTGATCGCCGCGGTCGCGGTCGGCTCGCCCGGTGTGCATCGTCTCATGTCGGGTGCGATGCAGACGACGCGCGCTTGACGTCTTTGCCAGCCGAAAACGCGTCGCCGCGGCGCGACGCGGCGGTCTCGGTGCGAGGCGATCTCGACGACCGCGCCGAAACGGTCGGAGCGCCGACCCTCGCAGCCCGCCTCGAAGGACCCGCCGCCGATCTGTTCCGCCATCGCGCGTTCATGCGCCTGTGGACCTCGCGCCTGTTCGGCACGACCGCGAACCAGATGCTGCTGGTCGCGCTCGGCTGGCAGATGTACGACCTCACGCACAGCGCCTGGGATCTCGGCCTCGTGGGCCTGTTCCAGTTCCTGCCCGCGCTGGCGCTCGTGCTGGTGGCAGGACAGGTCGTCGACCGCTACCACCGTGCCCGCATCGTCGCTCTCTGCATGGCCGCGCAGGCGGTCATCGCGGCCGCGCTCGTCTGGGCCTCGATGGCGCACGGCGTCGGCCGCGAGATGCTGCTCGTGGCGTCGGTCGCGGTCGGCACGGTTCGCGCGTTCCAGATGCCGACGCAGCAGGCGCTGACGCCGATGGTGCTGCCGCCGGCCCTCCTGCCACGCGGTCTCGCCTTCAGCTCCGCCGGCTCGCAGGGCGCCATCGTCGCCGGGCCGGCCCTCGGCGGCTTCGTCTACGTCGCCGGCGCCCACGTTGTCTACGCGCTCTGCGCGTTGCTTTTCGTCACCGCCGGGCTGCTCGTCGCAGGCGTGCGCTACCAGCAGCCGTCGCGCATCAAGAAGGCGATCTCGATGGAGACGCTGCTCGCCGGCGTGCGCTTCGTGCGCGACCGCCAGGCCGTGCTCGGCGCGATCTCGCTCGATCTCTTCGCCGTGCTCTTCGGCGGCGCCGTCGCGCTGCTGCCGATCTTCGCGCGCGACCTGCTGCAGGTCGGCTCGTGGGGACTCGGACTGCTGCGCGCCGCGCCCGCCGCCGGCGCGCTGCTGACGTCGATCGCGCTGACGCGCTGGCCCGTCGCGCGTCGCGCCGGCACGGTGCTGCTCTCGGCCGTCGCGGTCTACGGCGCCGCGACGATCGTGTTCGGCCTGTCGACCTCCTTCGTGCTCTCGCTCGTCGCGCTCGTCGTCTCCGGCGGCGCTGACATGGTGAGCGTCGTCATCCGCCAGTCGCTCGTCCAGCTCGACACGCCTGACGAGATGCGCGGCCGCGTCAGCGCCGTCAACTCGGTCTTCATCGGCGCGAGCAACCAGCTCGGCGAGTTCGAGTCGGGCGTGACGGCAGCGTGGTTCGGCCCGGTCGGATCGGTGGTCGTCGGCGGTGTCGGCACCTTGCTCGTCGCGGCCGCGTGGACACGGCTCTTCCCGGCCCTGGCGATGCGCGATCGCCTGACGAACGCGACACCCGGCCGCTAACCGCCCTCCCGCTTCATCTTCATCCGCACGCGCGCTTCCAGGCCGCGCGACTTCCACGCCGAGAGCTGCTGCCGACGCTCGACCCAGGTCATGGTGTCGCGACGCGTCTCGCGCAGCATCTTCTGGAAGTTCTTGAGCCGGTCCGGCGCGACGCTCTCGCGCACCGCGCAGCCGGGCTCGCTGCCGTGGCTGCAGTCGCGAAAGCGGCAGCGCGCCGACAGCGACGCGACATCGCCGAAGCTCGCGAGCAGCGTCCGTTCGTCACCGTCGGGCCGCAGCGTCCTGAGGCCCGGCGTGTCGATGATGCAGCCGCCGCCGGGCAGGCGATGCAGCGTCCGCGCCGTCGTCGTGTGCATGCCGCGACCGTCGTTCTCGCGCACCGCGCCCGTGTCCTGCACGGCTCGCCCGAGCAACGTGTTGGTGAGCGTCGACTTGCCCGCGCCCGACGAGCCGAGAACGACGAGCGTGCGACCGACGCCGCAGACTGCCGCGAACCTCTCCGCCGTCGCCGCATCGGTGGCGTCGACGGCGAAAAGCTCCGGCAAGTCCGCGATCCGTTCGCGCAGTCCGGCGATGCGCTCGTCGCGCCACGCAGGATCGGCCGCGGCGATATCGGCCTTCGTCAACACGACGAGCGGCGCGACGTCGCTCGCGTGCACGAGCGCCAGATAGCGCTCGAGGCGGCGCGGATTGAAGTCGTCGTCGAGGCCCATGACGACGAGCGCATGGTCGACGTTGCTGACGACCGGGTGGCGGCTGCCGTCGCCGTCGCGGCGCGCGATGTGCGAGGTCGGCGCGACGCGTGCGTGCACTCGGCACGCCCCGCCGTCGTCGACGGCGAGCACCCAGTCGCCGACGGCGAGCGCCGACGCGTCGTCGAAGCCGCCGCGCAGCAGCCGTGCGAGAACGCGCGCCGGCCGCTCGGCGCTGCCATCGTGCAAGCGCACGGTCTCGCGGTGCACGGCGGTGACGCGCAGCAATGCGATCCGAGCGCCGGTTGGAAGATCGCCGCAAGCGGCATGGGCCCGATCGGCGAGCTCAGGCGTGAGACCGACGCCTTGCAGGCGTGAGAAATCGAAGTGATGCATGGAAGATCCGACTCTTGTTGCACGTGCGTCGACCGCAGGTCGACGCCGGGCCGGACACGCGAGTTGCGCACTCGGCCGGAATGGCGAACGGGAACGCGTCAGCCGCGCACGTTGCGCGCGGCGCCGGACGTCGGAGATCTTCGGGAGAGAACGAGCGCGAATGCGCCCGGGCGAACCGGAAAGCGGCGGGTCAGGCGCGCGCGCGAACGGCGGCGACGACGACAGGAGGATGCGTGATCGAGGTCATGGCTGTCTCCTTCGCGGCGTGGCTCGCGCGAGCGCCGATCGCTCGCTGTCGAGGCGATGCGCAAGAGCGCATCGGGCCGCGAGTCTGCTCGCTGCGGTGTCGACGGTCAATCGCGCCGTGGCGCAACGACAACCGCGTCGCGGGCCGCAGACTCTTGCAACGCGATACGCGAGCCGCACATGCATTGGGGTCATTCACGGCCCGTATGATCGCCGCGCCCGACTCGCGCCGCGAACGTCGCAGGAGACACGCATGAGATCACTCGCCCTCGCCCTCGCCCTCGTGGTCGCATCGACCGCGACATTGCCGATCGTCGCCGAAGCGCGCCGCCTCGGCGGCGGTGGCGCCGTCGGCATGCAGCGCAGCGTTCCGCCGCGCGCGGCGCCCGAAGCGCTGCCTGCGCGTCCTGCCACGCCGACCGCCCAGCCCGCTGCCGTTCCCCCGACGGCCGCCGCCGCCGCGGCCGCGCCCAAGCGCTCGTGGCTCGGTCCGATCGCCGGTCTGGCCGCCGGCCTCGGCATCGCCGCGCTGATGAGCCACCTCGGCTTCGGCGCCGGGTTCGGCAACATCATCATGATGGTGTTGCTGGCAGTCGTCGGCTTCGCCCTGATCCGCTTCCTGATGCGTCGGTTCATGTCGTCGACTCCGGCGGCGGCGAACGGCGGCATGCAGCTCGCCGCCGCCGGCGCTCCGGCCCCCAACGCACCGGTGTCGTTCCCCGACGAGCGGCCGGCGCAGTTCCGGGGCCTGCAGACAGGAAGCGACATCCCGCGTGAGCTGGCCTCCGTCGGCGCGCCGCTCGCCGCCACCGCGGCTCTGGTCGCTGCGGCGCGCCTTCCCGCCGATTTCGACGCGCCTGCGTTCGAGCGCATCGCGAAGATGATCTTCATCCGCCTCCAGGCCGCCAACGACAGCGGCGACCAGGGCGATCTGCGCGCCTTCACGACGCCGGAGATGTTCGCGCACCTGAAACTCGATCTGCAGGAGCGCGGCGCCGCGGCGCAGCAGACCGACGTCGAGCGCGTCGACGCCGAAGTGCTCGACGTCGTGAGCGAGGACGATCGCCAGATCGTCAGCGTTCGCTTCCACGGCCTGATCCGCGAGCAGGTCGGCGCGGCGGCCGAGCCCTTCGACGAGGTCTGGCATCTCGTCAAGCCGGCCGACGGCAGCCGCGAATGGGCGATCGCCGGCATCCAGCCGCAGACGCCGCAGCTCGCCTACGCGGCCTGATCCGGGTCGACGCCGTGCGGTGATGCGCGACTGAGCGCGCGCCTCGAACGATCAATCCGGGATTGCCGCGGCGATCGGAGTCGCTGCGCCACAATCACGCGCCGCATTCCCGGCGCAACGTTGGCGCAGCGCCTGATGGCCACGCAAGGTTTCCACTCTTTCACCGCCGTCGCATCGATCGCGGCAAGCCTGCT
>JAYTHL010000129.1:0-1731 GCA_043732605.1 Rhizobacter sp.
GGATACATCAGGCCGAGCCGCTTCGGCACGAGCTCGCCGAAGACGATGCTGAGGAAGGTGATGGTGACGACGACCATCGCCGTCCCCGCGACCTCGGCGACGCGATCGCGCAGGTTGAATGTCTCGTGCAGCCAGCGCCCGAACGGCGCCGAGAACGCGGCGTCGCCGACGATGCCGTTCAGGATGCTGATCGAGGTGATGCCGATCTGCACGACCGAGAGCCACTTGGTCGGGTTGTCGTGCAGCGCCATCGCGTGGCTGGCACCGGAGTCGCCCGCTTCGACCATCACCTGCAGACGCGCCCTGCGGCTGGCGGTGAGCGCCATCTCCGACATCGCGAACAGCGAATTCAGGAAGATCAGGAAGAGCAGGAGGGCGACGTCCATGCCTTGGGGGAGCGAGCGCGGGCGTCAGCGGGGGAGTCAGCGTAGCAGAATCGACCCATGCACTACCTCGTCGGCGACATCCAGGGCTGCGACGGCGCGCTCGACCGGCTGCTGGAGAAGATCGACTTCTCGCCCTCGCGCGACCGGGTCTACGTGCTCGGCGACCTCGTCAACCGCGGCCCGGGTTCGCTCGCCACGCTGCGCCGACTGCGCGATCTCGGCGAATCCGCGACCTGCGTCCTCGGCAACCACGACTGGCACCTGCTCGCGGTGGCTGCGGGCGTGCGGCCGCGCCACCGCAGCGACACCATCGACGACATCCTCGACGCGCCCGATCGCGAGGCCTGGCTCGACTGGCTGCGCCAGCGGCGCATGGCGGTGTTCGAGCAGGGCTGGCTGATGCTGCACGCCGGCGTCGTGCCGCAATGGGACCTGGCGACGACGCTCGGCCTGGCCGGCGAGCTCGAGACGGCGCTGCGCGAGCGGCCCACGCGCGAATTCCTCGGCGCGATGTTCGGCAACGAGCCGCGACGCTGGAGCGAGTCGCTCACGGGCGACGCGCGCCTGCGCTTCACGCTCAACACGCTCGCCCGCGCGCGCTTCGTCGCCGTAGATGGGACGCTCGAATTCGAGACCAAGGACGGCGCCGACGCCGCACCGCCGGGCTTTCTGCCGTGGTTCGACGTCCCCGGGCGAAAGACGGCCGGCACGCCGATCGCGTTCGGTCACTGGTCGTCGCTCGGCCTCGTCGACCGCGCCGACCTGCTCGGCATCGACACCGGCTGCGTCTGGGGCGAGAAGCTCACCGCGGTGCGGATCGACGGCGACCGGCGCGAGATCATCCAGGTCGAGTGCGGTTCGCAGTCGAGCGCATCCGGCGGCCATCGGGCGACGTAAGCACAACTCGCGACCCCGGATTCCATGCCCCGCTTTCCTCTCTTCGACCTCACGACGCGCGCCCTCCGGCTGATCGCCGTCGTGCGGAGCGGCGCTCGTGCGAAGATGCCGCCGCCTTCCAATCGCGGCGGACGCTGGCGACGTGGTCGAGCGGTCTAAGGCAGCGGTCTTGAAAGCCGCGAGTTGCGCAGAGTCAGCTCGAGGGGCTGCTCGATCGATCCCCCGCACCCTAGGAGGTTTGAGTGCCGCGGAGGCATGGCAGAGTGGTCGATTGCACTTGACTTGAAATCAAGCATGCCCGCAAGGGCATCGTGGGTTCGAATCCTACTGCCTCCGCCAATACGAGAAGTCGCATGATCAGCTCGTCGCGCCGCAGCGATACGCGCATGTGCGCTTCAGGTCTGCCGCCACAGACCAAGCTTGCAGGCTGAGGGGTGAACGCGGTTGC
>JAYTHL010000130.1:0-6024 GCA_043732605.1 Rhizobacter sp.
GCGGCGGCGCGGCCGGTTCACGCCGCAGACGAGGTGACCCGACGTCATCTTCGGATCGCCGCCCGGTCAGAGCACCTTGGTGCTCACGTCCGTTGCGCAGGTGCTGCGAACGAGCGCGCCGGTCAGATCGAACAGCTGGTTGGTGTTGACCGACGTCGCCGTGCCTGCCGCTGTTCCCATCGTGACCGTGCGCGTGACCCGCGTGACGCCGCTGACCATGCCGGTGGGGTCGTAGGCGTAGAAGCGGAACTTCACGGTATAGGTCGTGCCGGACTTGACCCAGGTGCCGAACCCCGGTCCTCGGGTCGTCGGCGGGCTCGCATTGGTGTCGCTCATCGTGCCGCCGTGATGGAACACCTGGGCGCCGATGAAGGTGCCGGTCACGGCGGAGCTGCTGCAGTCGTGGGCCGTGATGACGGATTCCCAGACACCCTCCAGCGGGTCGGCAGTGGCTTCTTGGGCGGTGGCGTCGCCGCCTCCGCCGCAGGCTTGCAGGACCATAAAGGCGGCCAATGCAGGCAGGGTGGCGAGTGAGATGGACTTGACGCGATCAGTATTCATGACGGACTCCGATACGGTTGCGAAGACGCTCTGAAGAGAGCGCCTGCATCCTCGCGTCGGAGTCCGACGATGTCGTTGGAACCTCGCTTAAGAATCTTGAAAGACGACGCACGCCGTCGCTGGTCACGCTGCGCGAGGACCGTCGCGTCGATTACGCCGTTCGCGAGCCTTCGAGCGGCACATGGCGGCGACCCAGGACCTGCTCGAAGGCTGCGCTCGACGGCAGGTGCACGGCTTCTCGCTTCCAGCGGGCCAGTTCCTCGAGCGGCACGGCGGCGAGACAAGCGTCGGTTCGCTGACGCCACTCCACGCTCAGCGGCCATCGACGGAAACCCCGAGCCGCGAATTCCGCGTCCGAGCGCACCGTCGTGATGGCCGCGTCGCGAAGGCGCCCTTGCTCGGCCGCGATCATCGCCAGGCCGTCAAGCAGCATGAACTCGTCGCCTCCCGCATTCAGGTCGGCGTAAGCACGGTAGCCCACCGCGAGCGCCTCGTCGTGCCGGCCCTGCAGCGCAAGGCACATCATCCACGTGTCCAGAGCGTGCCCGGCGCCGCTGTCCGTATCTCCGGCCGCGGCAATGGCCTTGCGAGATCGCTGCTCGGCCTCGTCGACACGACCCATCGCGAGCTCGCAGTAGCCGACCTGGGCTGCTTCCAGCAAGTGAGCCGCGCGGATTGCGCCGCTGGCCATCCACAGCTCCGCTTGCTGCCGGCCGTGATAGAGCGCTTCCTCGAGGCGATCTTGACGGACTAGCCAGCGGTGGCGCGCCCAGTGGAATTGAGCGCGCAAACGTAGGGGCCAATGTTCTTGCTCGATCGCCGCGCCCTGGGCGATCAACGATTCACCGTCGATGTCCGCTTCCAGGCGTGCGCCGATGGCAACGCAGCAACTCAGCGCGGCATACCTGAGTTCGTCGTCGCCCAGTCTTTCATACAGTGCCGCGGCCTGGAAAGCGGCGTCGAGGCTCTCGGCGCGAGCGTTCCGGATACCGAACCGTGCCAGTGCGAGCATGAACCGCGCGCGAACGTGGTCGGGAACGTCGGCGGACACGTTGGCGGCCATGCGTGACCCCAAGGCAAGAACCCGCCTCAAGCCTTCGCCGATGACATTGCCGAAATTGAACGACATAAAACTGGCACTCGCGAGATCCATGCGGAGGCAGGCGAAGTCGGACTGATGCTCGGCCCAGTCGAGCGCCACACGCGTGTTGTCCAGTTCCGCAGCCGCGGCCGACCAGTCCTCTGGCGTCGTGCGAAATCGCTTTGCGGGAGACTCCAACGCTGCCAGCAAGGTCGTGATCGCCTCGGCGTGCTTGCGTGTCGCCAGTGCAGTCTCGCCGGCCTCCGCGAGTTGCTCCAGCGCATAGAGTCGAGTCGTCTCGAGCAGCCGGTAACGGGGCACCGGCTCGCCCTCGGCGAGGACTAGCGACTTGTCGACCAAGCCGCCGAGGTGCTCCAGCACGTCCCATGCGTCGATCTCCGCGTCGTCGGCGACGCGCTGGGCCGACTCGAGCGTGAAGCCGCCGGCGAACACGCCGAGCCGCCTCAGCACGATCCGCTCTTCCTCGGTCAGCAACGCGTGACTCCATTCGAGCGCGGCGCGCAGTGTCTGATGGCGCCGGAGCACCACGCGCGAGCCGGCCGTGAGCATCCGGAATCGCTCGTCGAGCTTGGCCCGGACGCCTTCGATGCCCAGCAGGGGCACACGCGCTGCCGCGAGCTCGATCGCCAAGGGAATGCCGTCGAGACGTCGGCAGATCTCGCAGACTGCCGTCGCGTTCTCGGCAGTCAGCTTGAAGCCCGGCACGGCGCTGCCGACTCTCGCGGTGAGCAAAGCCCCTGCGCCGCTCGCAGCGACCGCATCGACCGTCGTGTCGTTCGGCAAGGTCAGGATGCCGAGCCGATACACCGACTCGTCGTTCGTCTTCAGGACTTCCTGGCTGGTGAGGAGGACCCGCACGTTCGGGGTCGCCGAGATCAGGGTGTCGACGAACGCTGCCACGCCTTCCAGCAGGTGCTCGCAGTTGTCCAGAACGAGTAGCAGGGATCGGTCGCCGACCCTCGCGAGGACGCTCTGCAAGGTGTCGCTGACGCCGGCGAGCGACAGACCGAGCGCTCTCGCCACGGCGGTCGGCACCAGCGCCGGGTCGTTGATGGCGGCCAGCTCGACCCACCAGACGCCGTCGGCGAAGTTGTCGGCAAGCGCGACCGCCGCGGCTTCCGCGGCGCGGGTCTTGCCGATTCCGCCAGCGCCGGCGATGGTGACGACGCGTCGCTCGCGGATTCGGTCGCCGATCGCCGCGACATCGCCTTGCCGCCCGAACAAAGTGTCGCTCCGACGAGCCAAGTTAAAGACCGTGCGGGTCGATGGCGGCGGTGATGAGGTCGGAATGGAACCGCTCATGCTTGCCACACCGGCAGGCGAAAGCGGCACCGCGGGCGAAGGCGACACTGCGGACGACCCTCCGTCCGCTACGACGGGCAGGGTGAACCGGTAGCCGCGCCCCGGTATCGTGGCGATCGCGTGGTGACCGAGCACCTTGCGCAGCGAGACGACCTGCACCTGCAGGTTGTTCTCCTCGACGACGAGGCTGGGCCACACGATGTCAAGGAGCTCGTTCTTGGACACCGCTCGATCGCGTCGTTCGACGAGCGCCAGCAAGGTGTCGAAGGCGCGGCCGCCGAGCTTCACCGACATGTCGTTCGCTGTGAGCAGCCGTGCATCCGGATTCAGCCGGAACGGCGGGAAGACGTAGATCGGGCTGGGCGGCATGACGAAGGCTCCGGTCGGAATGCGCCCGATGGTATGGGGCCCGGTCGCACGGCGAACGCCGACATCGCCGCGTTTAAGCATTCTTAAGCGACGTTTCAAAGCCGTCAAAGGACGGCAGCGGGTGGTGAATCGGACAGTGGGACACCGTCGAATCCGTCCCGAAGCACCATGGAACTCGCACTCAAAGCCGCGCTGACCGCCTCCCTCGTCACCGTCATGATCCTCGCCGCCGACTGGTTGGGAGAATGGCTTGCCGGGCTTCTGTCGGGTCTGCCCTTGACGACGGCACCCGCGCTGCTTCTGATCGGTCACGCACACGGCTTGGCGGCAGCGGCGGATGCCGCCGTCGGCGGCGTCGTCGGCTGTGGTCTGGCGTCGGTGTTCGCGCTGGCGTACCACGGCGCGGCACGGCTCCTTTCGCCCGCTCCGACGCTCCTGCTCGCCATCGCCTGCACGGCCCTGGGCGTGTCCGTGCTCGGCCAGCTGTCGTTGTCGTTGGTGGATGCAGGCGTTGTGACCTGCGCAGGCACCGTTGGTGCGTTGCTGTTCATCCGCATCCCGGTGGTGGTCCCGCACACGTTCGCGCGGCGTCGGCCGCGAGGCGCGTGGCCGGCGTTGGCCATTGGCTTGATCAGCGCCGTCGTCTCGACAGTCGTCATCGAAATGAATGCGTCGCTGGCCGGCATCGTCGCGGCGATGCCGATGATCGGCGTCGCTACGGTGGCTTCCTGCCACGCGACCCGCGGACGCGCGGCAGTGCCGAGATATCTGAGGGGCTACGTGGTCAGCTCCTTGGCCAAGGCTGCCTTCTGCGCCGCATTCGCCGTCAGCGTGGTCGCGCAAGGCACCGCAGTCGCGTTGTTGTTCGCCTGTGCGCTCGGCGGACTCGTGTGCGTGGTGGCGTTTGCCTTCCGGCGGCTGCGAGAAGCGCGCATCGCGCTCGGCCCGCTCGTCACCCTCTTTTTCACCGACTTGGAGCCCTGCATGACACCCCGTTGTCGATCTATGTCACGTCGCCCGACGTGCGGAACTAAGGGCGCACCATGAACTTCGCCACCACAGCCGTCACTACGGCCGCGATCGCAGCCTTGGTCATGCTCGCAACCCGAAACTTCGGCGAGAAGGCGGTCGGGTTGCTCGCCGGCCTGCCCTACACGAGACGGGGCCGACTCGATCTTCTTCGAGCTC
This sequence comes from Rhizobacter sp., assembly GCA_043732605.1. Classification (GTDB taxonomy): domain Bacteria; phylum Pseudomonadota; class Gammaproteobacteria; order Burkholderiales; family Burkholderiaceae_C; genus Schlegelella_A. The sequence continues at coordinate 4,523 of JAYTHL010000130.1, forward strand.
GAAATCGCAATTTTTTTCGATGCCGTGTCCGAAACATGACGCCTGGCGCGTACATCCATTGGAGGCCACTGATGGAGTTGAGCATGTTCTGCCGTTCTGCCACATCGACCTCGCGTCTGCTGACCACGCTCGTCCTGCTCGCCGGCCTGGCGGCGTGCGGTGGCGGCGATTCATCGACGTCCGATGCGCCGCCGACGGCGGAGATGCCGCCTGTGGTGTTGCCTACCGGCAACCCGACTGCGGCATTCGCTGCGCTGTCGGCGGCGACCGCGCAGACGCCGATCGCCTTCGATGCCTCGAGCTCGACATCCGCTGACGGCAGCGCATTGCAATACGTCTGGGACTTCGGCGATGGGGTGCGAGGAGGTGGCGTCAAGATCGCCCATGCCTTCGCCGCTGCCGGGTCGCGCAGCGTCACGTTGACGGTCATCGACGCGGGCGGCCGGCAAGGCCAGTCGACGCGTGGTGTCGAAGTCGGCGCGGGCGCGGCAGCCGTGGGCACGGTGGTCGTGCACGCCGCGGTGGTCGATGCCGATGGCGCGGCGCTCCCGGGTGTCGTCATCGGCAAGCCGGGTTCCGCCACGCCCTCGGGCACGACCGATGCCGCTGGTCTCGCCGACGTCACGCTCGACAAGGGTCCGTTGCTCGTGCTGCGCCTGACCAAGACAGGCTATGCCGACCAGACCGGCGTGGTCCACCTGCCGGCCAACGCCGGCACCGACACCCGGATCGACGCCGTGTTGCGGCCGCGCGATGCGGCCCAGACGCTGGCCGACGCCCATCTGGGCGGCTCGTTGACAGGTCGCGCCGGCGCGACCATCACCTTGCCCTCCGACGCGCTCGTCACGGCGGGCGGCGCCCTCGCCACGGGGGCCGTGTCGATCGCGATGACAACCGTCGATCCGACGCTGGCGGGCGGTGGCGGGTTCCCCGGCCGCTTCGACGGCGTGACGCCCGACGGCGCGACGACGCCGATCGTGAGCTTCGGCACCGTCGAGTTCGTGCTCGGCGATCCCGCGAATCGTCTGCAGCTCGCGCCCGGAAAAACGGCGACGATCGAGCTGCCCGTGATGGCGAACCGCAAGCTCGACGGCAGCGCCGTCACCGTCGGCGACACGATCCCGCTGTGGTCGCTCGACGAGACGACCGGCGTGTGGATCCAGGAAGGCACCGGCACCATTGTGGCCAACGCCGGCGCGGCAAGCGGCCTCGCGATGCGCGCCGTCGTCTCGCACTTCAGCTGGTGGAACACCGACCTGCGCTTCGATCCCTACGGCCCCGAGCCGGACTGCCAGTACGACACCGACATCGGCATTCCCGAGGCACGCGACACCTTCAATACCGCGACCGTCTGCAACATGCTGGCGGAGATCGATCGCACCCTGAGCACCGGCGTTCCGACGGCCGCGCGCGCCCGAACCCTTGCGGCCACACCGACGAACCCGGCTATCGCCGGGTTCGCGCGTCGCACCACCGTCGCGATCGGGGGCGGCGAGAGCATC
>JAYTHL010000131.1:0-17336 GCA_043732605.1 Rhizobacter sp.
CGGTAACGATGCGTTGGGCGCGGCGCCGATCGACGTCGGCGTCGGGGCGCCGCCCGACGACACCGCATTCAGCTCGCCGCCCTTGCCGGTCGATTTCTCGGCGGAGGTTGCGGCGAGGGTGCGCAGGTAATACGTCGTCTTCAGGCCGCGCTGCCAGGCGAGCTTGTAGGTGTCGTCGAGCTTCTTGCCCGATACGCCGGCCATGTAGATGTTGAGCGACTGCGCCTGGTCGATCCACTTCTGGCGCCGTGCCGCGGCCTCGACCAGCCACTGCGTCTCGATCTCGAAGGCCGTCGCGTAGAGCGCCTTCAGGTCTTCGGGAACGCGGTCGATGCGACGCAGCGAGCCGTCGAAGTGCTTGAGGTCCATGACCATCACGTCGTCCCAGAGGTCGGCCTTCTTCAGGTCACGCACCAGGTACTCGTTGACGATCGTGAACTCGCCCGAGAGGTTCGACTTCACCGACAAGTTGCCGAACGACGGCTCGATCGACGCGCTCACGCCGACGATGTTCGAGATCGTCGCCGTCGGCGCGATCGCGACGCAGTTCGAGTTGCGCATGCCGTGCTCGGTGATGCGCGAGCGCAGCGCATTCCAGTCGAGCGACGTGCTGCGGTCGACCTGGACCAGTGCCTTGCCCTCGGCGCCCTTCAGCGAGCCGCGCTGCTCGGCGAGCAGGTCGAGCGAATCGATCGGCAGGATGCCGCGGTCCCAGAGAGAGCCGCGGTAGCTCGAGTAGCGGCCGCGCTCGGCGGCGAGCTCGGTCGAGGCCCAGTAGGCGTGATAGCAGACCGCTTCCATCGAACGGTCGGCGAACTCGACCGCCGCGTCGGACGCGTACGGCAGGCGCATTTCATACAGCGCGTCCTGGAAGCCCATGATGCCGAGGCCCACGGGGCGATGGCGCAGGTTCGAGTCGCGCGCCTTCTTGACCGCGTAGTAATTGATGTCGATGACGTTGTCGAGCATCCGCATCGCGGTCGCGACCGTCTTCTTGAGCTTGACCTGGTCGAGCTTGCCGTCGACGACGTGCTGCACCAGGTTCACGGAGCCGAGGTTGCACACCGCGATCTCGGTCGGGCCGGTGTTGAGCGTGATCTCGGTGCAGAGGTTGCTCGAGTGGACGACGCCGACGTGCTGCTGCGGCGAGCGCACATTGCAGGCGTCCTTGAACGTGATCCAGGGGTGGCCAGTCTCGAACAGCATCGTCAGCATGCGGCGCCAGAGGTCGGCTGCCTTCACCTTCTTGAAGAGCTTGATCTCTCCGCGCGCGGCCTTGTCTTCGTAGCGGATGTACGTCTCTTCGAAGTCGCGGCCGAACTTGTCGTGCAGGTCGGGACAGTTGCTCGGCGAGAACAAGGTCCACTCGCCCCCTTCCATCACCCGCTTCATGAACAGGTCGGGCACCCAGTTGGCGGTGTTCATGTCGTGCGTGCGGCGCCGGTCGTCGCCGGTGTTCTTGCGCAGCTCGAGGAACTCCTCGATGTCGAGGTGCCAGGTTTCCAGGTAGGCGCAGACGGCGCCCTTCCTCTTGCCGCCCTGGTTGACGGCGACCGCCGTGTCGTTGACGACCTTCAGGAACGGCACGACGCCCTGGCTCTTGCCGTTGGTGCCCTTGATGTGGCTGCCGAGGGCGCGCACGTTGGTCCAGTCGTTGCCGAGGCCGCCGGCGAACTTCGAGAGCAGCGCGTTTTCCTTCAGAGCCTCGTAGATGCCGTCGAGGTCGTCGGAGACGGTCGTCAGGTAGCAGCTCGAGAGCTGCGAGCGACGCGTGCCGGCGTTGAAGAGCGTCGGCGTCGAGCTCATGAAGTCGAACGTCGAGAGCACTTCGTAGAACTCGATCGCGCGCTCTTCACGGTCGATCTCGCCGAGCGCCAGGCCCATCGCGACGCGCATGAAGAAAGCTTGCGGCAATTCGATGCGCTCTTCCTCGATGTGCAGGAAGTAGCGGTCGTAGAGCGTCTGCAGGCCGAGGTAGTCGAACTGCAGATCGCGGTCGGCCTTGAGCGCCGCGCCGAGGCGGGCCAGGTCGAACTGCAGGAGCTTCTCGTCGAGGAGCTCGGCGCCGACGCCCTTCTTGATGAACTGCGGGAAGTATTCGGCGTAGCGCGCCTGCATGTCCGACTGCAGCAGCTCCTCGCCCAGGATCTCGCGGCGGATCGTGTGCAGCAGCAGCCGCGCGGTGGCACGCGTGTAGCCCGGATCCTTCTCGATCAGCGTGCGCGCGGCGAGGATCGCGGCCTTGTGGACTTCGTCGATCGAGACGCCGTCGTAGAGGTTGCGGCGCGTCTCGGCCAGGATCGGATCGGGCTTGACGTCGGCGCCGAGGCCGGCGCAGGCCGACTCGATCAGCGTCTGCATGCGCGCCGAATCGAAGGGCACGCGGACACCGCGGTCGACGACCATCAGCGTCGGCGTCGCGACGACCGGCGCGGCGCCCTGGCGTGCGCGCTCCTGCGAACGGCGCTCGCGATAGAGCACGTAGGCGCGCGCGACCTCGTGGTGGCCGCCGCGCATCAGGCCGAGCTCGACCTGGTCCTGCACGTCTTCGATGTGGAAGGTGCCGCCACCCGGACGCGAGCGCAGCAGCGCGCGCACGACCGATTCGGTCAGGCCGTCGACGGTCTCGCGCACGCTGGCCGAGGCCGCGCCTTGCGTGCCGTGGACGGCGAGGAACGCCTTCATCAGCGCGACGGCGATCTTGTTCGGCTCGAACGAGACGACTGCCCCGTTGCGGCGCAGGATCTGGTAGCCCTGGTAGGCCGACGCGACCGGCGCGGGACGCGCTGCCGGACGGCTCGCGACCGGAGCGATCGGGGTCGCCTGGGCGGGTGTTGCTTGCATGAACTTCCTTCTGGAGACCTGGCTCGCTCGACGCGATTCAGGACGCTTATGTCATCGCCCCGGACCGAGACGCGCTCGGAGCCCGGGGCTCGAATGTCGACCGTCGGTGCTGACTGCTTGCGCGCCCGGCACGGCGGCTCTTGATGAAAACTCGGTTTCGGGTGCGGACACTATATCTGGGGTGCCTTCGGCTCACAAGCGCTACCTATAGCGTGTTACCCGAAGATTCATCATCTCCCGATTATCGCCGATCGTGGCCACCGAGGCGCCGTCAGGGACGATGCCGGCGAGCGGCCGCTCAGGCTGCGTAGCGGATGCCCGGACGGTGGAACAGCGCGCGCAGATGCGGCCAGTCGAAGGCCGCGCCCGGGTCGTTCTTGCGGCCCGGAGCGACGTGCTCGTGGCCGGCCACGGCGCGCACCGGATAGCGCGTCGAAACGCTCGCGAGCAGCGCCGCGAGAGCCCGGTATTGCGACGCCTCGAAGTGCTCGCCTTCGAGTCCTTCGAGCTCGGTGCCGATGGAGAAATCGTTGCAGTCGGCGCGGCCGTTCCACGATGATGCGCCGGCGTGCCAGGCGCGCTCGTCGCACGACGCGAACTGGACGAGCTCACCGTTGCGGCGGATCAGGAAATGCGCCGACACCGTCATGCCGCGGATCGCATCGAAGTAAGGATGCGCGTCCCAGTCGAGGCGATTGGTGAAGAGGCGCTCGATCGCGTCACCGCCGTACTCGCCCGGCGGCAGGCTGATCGAGTGCAGCACGACCAGGTCGATCGGCGTCGACGGCGGCCGCGGTCCGACGTTCGGCGACGGCACGGCACGCGCGCGGGCGAGCCAGCCGTCGTGCCAGTCTGCGGCGCTCACTCGCGGTCGCTGCCGCCCGGGTCGCCGCCGACGTTGACGTTGAGCCGCGCCATGCGATAGCGCATCTGGCGCAGCGACAGGCCCAGGCTGATGCCGGCCGCCGTGCGGTTGAAGCGGTGGTGCTCGAGGGCGCGCACGAGGATGTCGCGCTCGACGTCGTCGAGGAACTTGGCGAGGTCGTTCGGCAACGGCTCCTCGACCGGCGCCATCCGCGCCTGCACCCGCACGCCGTTGATCGCCGTCTCGGCGGCCGAAGTGATCTGGTCGAGCTCTTGCGCGGCGCTGTCGGTGAACACCGATTCCGGCAGACCGAGGTCGTAGACGTCGAGCTCGTCCGCACCCGACAACGCGACCGCGCGGTGCAGCAGATTCTCGAGCTCGCGGACGTTGCCCGGGAACGGATGGCGCGACAGGTGGACGAGCGCGTCGCGCGTCAGGCGCGGCGCCGGCCACACGCCGGCGTCGCGCGCCAGCCGCTCGAGGATGCGCTCGCTGACGACGTCGAGATCCTCGAGCCGCTCGCGCAGCGGCGGGACGCGGATCTGGATGACGTTGAGCCGGTAATAGAGATCCTGACGGAACTGGCCGGCCTGGACTTCGGCGCCGAGATCCTTGTGCGTCGCGCTCAGCAGGCGAACGTCGACCGGCACTTCGGTGACCGCGCCGACCGGCCGCACCGAGCGCTCCTGGATCGCGCGCAGCAGCTTCGATTGCATCGAGAGCGGCAGGTCGCCGCTCTCGTCGAGGAACAGCGTGCCGCCGCTCGCGGCCTGGAAGAAGCCTTCGCGGTCGTCGTTGGCGCCGGTGAACGCGCCCTTCCGGTAGCCGAAAAACTCGGCCTCGAGCAGGTTCTCGGGAATCGCGCTGCAGTTGACCGGCACGAACGGCATCACGCTGCGCACACTCACCTCGTGGATCGCACGCGCGACCAGCTCCTTGCCGGTGCCCGACTCGCCATCGACCAGCACCGGCGCCATGCTGCGCGCGACCTTCTCGACCAGCGAGCGCACCTGCTGCATCGCCATCGACTGGCCCGCCATGCGCGCCAGCGCGGCGCTCACCGGCGCCGGCGCCGACTGCGGCGGCGCAACGCGCGCCGGTCGCGGCGCCGCGGCGATGCGGTGCTCCGACGGCAGGCTGGTCGGATCGACGGTCGGCGCGCCGCTGCCGCCACGGCCGAGCGCCGAGGCGACGACGCCGCGGAACTGCTTCAGGTCGACCGGCTTGGTGAGGTAGTCGTAGGCGCCGGCCTTGAGCGCGTCGACCGCGTTCTCCGACGAGCCGTACGCGGTGATGACGATCGCCTTCTCGCGCCGGCCGCTCTCCTCGAGCCACTTCAGCACGTCGAGGCCGGTGCCGTCGGGCAGGCGCATGTCGGTGATGACGGCGCTGTACGTTCGGTCCTTCAAATGGAGCAGCGCCTCCTGGACGGTGCCGGCGGTGTCGAGGTCGTAGCCTTCCCTCAGCAGCGTCAGCTCGTAGAGCGTGCGCAGGTCGGGCTCGTCGTCGACGACGAGCAGGCTGAAGTGGGAGGCAGTGGTCATAGGGTCATGGCTTGGCAATCGACGGGATGCAGCGCGCCGCGCCGCATATCGACGAAGAACTCGTTGCGCAGCGGCTCGTCGGGCGGCAGCAGGCGATAGTCGATGCGCGCCCCGTATCGTTCGCAGAGCTCGCGGCAAATGTAAAGGCCCAGGCCGGTGCCGCGGCTGCGAGTCGAGAAAAACGGCTCGAACAAATAGGATTCGACGTCGGCCGTGATCGGCACGCCGTCGCTGCGCACGCTGAACACGGCGCGTCCGCCGTCGTCCGCCGATCCCTGCAGCTGGACCCGGACCGCGCCCGGCTTGTCGCTCGCATGGCGGCGCGCGTTGTCGAGCAGGTTGACGAGGACGCGGCGCAGATGCTCGGCGTCGAACACGACGCCGATCGGCTCGGTCGGCAAATCGACGCGCAGAATGCTGCTCGCGCCGAGCTGCACGCCCGCGGCCTGCGCCCATTCCACGCAGATGGCGCCGATCTGCGCCGTCGCGTCGATGGCGGCGACGTCCTGGACCTGGCCGGGCGCGACCTCCATGACGTCGTCGACGATGCGCTTCAGCCGCTCGACGTTCTCGCTCACCATCTTCATCAGCTGGCGCTGCGCCGGATCGGTCGCGTCTTCCGCGAGCAACGCATTGGCCTGCGAGATCGCGGCGAGCGGATTCCTGATCTCGTGCGCGATGCCGGCCGAGACGCGTCCCATCGCCGCCAGTTTTTCCTGGCGGCTGCGCGCCTGGACGTTGCGCACGTCCTCGACGAAGAGGACGCAGAACTCCTCGCTCGCCGGCGGCTCGCGCTTCCTCGTGAAGCGCACGCGCACGCGCAGCATGCGGTGCGAGTCGGGGCCGAACTGCACCGGGACGTCGCGACCGGCCTCCGGCCAGGTCGCCTCGGCGAAGGCGCGCTCGACCGCACGCACCAGCGATCCCCAGGCTGGCACGCCGCGCAGCTGGAACGGCGCGGCGCGGCTGGTGCCGGCGGGCGCGAGCAGGCGGCGCGCAGCGGGATTGGCCGCGCGGACCTTGCCGGCACGATCGACGACGAGCACGCCGTCTTCCATCTCCTCGATCACGAGGCGGTTGAGCTGGGCCTGCTGGCGCGCCATCTCGAGGCTGCCGCGCGCGCTCAGCTCCTCGCGTGCAAGCCGGCCCGCGAGCTCTCCGGCGAGCACGGTGATGACGAAAAAGCCGCTGCCGGCGAGCCCGGCTTGCGTCATCAGCAGCGTCGTGTCGCCGACGCCCGAGAGGTTCAGCCAAGCCGTGAGGAGCAGCGCCAGCGTCGCCACTGCCGCGGTCGCGAGCGCGAGCACGCGTGGCGTGAGCACGCCCGCCATGAGCACGGGCAGGACGAGCAGCGCGACGTAGTTGAAGCTCGATCCCGGCGCAGCGACGTGCAGCGCCGTGAAGAACACGAGGTCGACGCCGATCGTCGCCAGCCACTGCGGGCTCTGCAGGCGCGCGAAGGTGTGCGGGGCGACGCCGCGTCGAAAGCGCGGCAGCAGCCACATGCTGATCGAGAGCGCCGCGTAGGCGACGCTGACGCCGGCGACGGCCAGCGAGGGCCGCAGGCCGAAGAATCCGGTCAGCGCGAGGGTCACGACGAGCGCGACGCCGATCGCGGCGCGGGCAGCGATGAAGGCGCCGTAGATGCGCTCGAAGGTCGTCTCGGCGATGGAGCCGTCGCCGCTGCGCGGGTTGCGTCGGCGCGTCGTCGGTGCGTCGTTCTGCCACAACATCGCGAAGCGCGAATCGTCGGTCAACGAGGCGGTGTCGGCGGTCGCGCCGAAAGCGCCGAACCACGATTCCTCCGCAGCGGCCGGCCGGCGCATCCGGCGACCCGTGTCGTCGGCCGACGCGCCCGGACGCGGCGCCGTGCTCATGGCGACGGCGTCCGCTCTTTCTCGAAAGCGGCCCGGTGCGCGTCGCCGCAGAACACGCCGCCGCGACCCGGTAGCGCTTCGTCGCGCGGCAGATGCAGGCCGCAATAGCTGCAAGCGACGATCGGCTGCGGCGCTTGCGGCGCCGGCGGCGCGGCGCTGTTGCTGCCGCCCCCACGTCGCCCCAGCGCGCCGCGCAGGAGCCACACCAGGACGAAGACCGCGACCAGGAACAGGATGAACTTCATGGCGTGGTTCAGGCGGCCGGCGGCCGATGCAGGACGACCTCGAGCACGAAGCGCGAGCCGACGTAGGCGAGCAGCAGGAGCGCGGCGCCGGCATACACGCCGCGCGTGGCCTTGCGGCCGCGCCAGCCGAACGCTCGCCGGCCGGCGAGCAGGCCGGCGAAGACGAGCCAGCCGAGGATCGAGAAGACCGCCTTGTGATCCCAGCGCCAGTGGTCGCTGAACCAGACGCCGAGGACGATCGCCGCAGTGAGCACGACGAAGCCCGCGCCGACGAAGCGGAACGTCAGCCGCTCCAGCCGCAACAGCGGCACGCCGCGCGTCGCTGGCTCGGCCAGCGTCGGCGTCTGGCGCATCTGGCGCTCGGCGCGATTGAGCAGGAGCGCGTGCAGGACCGCGACGCCGAAGAGCCCGTACGACGCGACGCCGAGCAGCCAGTGCAGCGGCGCCCAGACCGAGGCCGCCTGCGCGTGGACCTGGCCGGGAAAGAACCAGGCGATGACGACGACGACGACACCGATCGTCGCGAGCGCGCGGCGGGCGCCGGTCAGCGGCACGAAGCGGCTCTCGAGCTCGTAGACCGCGAGCACGAGCCACAGCGTGACCGAGAGCGCCGGAGCGAAGCCGAAGCGCGCGCCCGGAATGCCCGAGCCGATGCCGGCGACGTCGATCGCGATCGACAGTCCTTGCGCGACCCAGCCGACGAGCAGCGCGGTGCGCAGGCCCGACGAGAACCGCTCGCTCGGCAAGGCTGCGCCGAGGTAGCACGCGAGCGCGACGATGCTCGGCAAGGTCAACGCGAGCGCGACCGGCGCGGATGCACCCGCTTCGGGGCCGAACGATAGAATCATCGACCCAAGTGTACTGACGTCGATACGCGGCCACGACGTGCCGGGTCGCTCCGATTTTATGGCTTCTGCACTCACCGATCGCCTCAGCCGGCTCGTCAAGACGATGCGCGGACAGGCGCGCATCACCGACGAGAACGTGCAGGAGATGCTGCGCGAAGTGCGCATGGCGCTGCTCGAGGCCGACGTCGCGCTGCCGGTCGTCCGTGACTTCATCGCTCGCGTCAAGGACCGTGCGCTCGGCGCCGAGGTCGCCGGTTCGCTCTCGCCCGGTCAGGCCTTCGTCGGCGTGGTCGACCGCGAGCTCGCCGCGACGATGGGCGAAGGCGTCGCCGACCTCGACCTCGCGACGCAGCCGCCGGCCGTCATTCTCATGGCCGGCCTCCAAGGCGCGGGCAAGACAACGACGACGGCCAAGCTCGCCAAGCACCTGATCGAGAAGCGCAAGAAGAAGGTGCTCACGGTCTCGGCCGACGTCTATCGGCCGGCGGCGATCGAGCAACTCAAGACGGTGACGATGCAGGCCGGTGCCGAGTGGTTCCCGTCGAGCGCGAGCGATACCCCGCTCGCGATCGTTCAGGCCGCGCTCGACCACGCCAAGCGTCACTACTTCGACGTGCTCCTCGTCGACACCGCCGGCCGTCTCGCGATCGACGAGAAGCTGATGGCCGAGATTCGCGAGTTGCACGCCGCGCTGAATCCGGTCGAGACGCTCTTCGTCGTCGACGCGATGCAGGGCCAGGACGCGGTCAACACCGCCAAGGCGTTCAAGGAAGCACTGCCGATCACCGGCATCGTGCTCACCAAGATGGACGGCGACTCGCGCGGCGGCGCGGCGCTCTCGGTGCACGCGATCACCGGCGCGCCGATCAAGTTCGCGGGCACGAGCGAGAAGCTCGACGGCCTCGAGGTCTTCGACGCCAAACGCCACGCCGGCCGGATTCTCGGCATGGGCGACATCGTCGGCCTGGTCGAGGAAGTCGGGAAAAACGTCGACGTCGCGGCCGCGCAGCGGCTCGCCGACAAGGTCAAGGCCGGCGACAGCTTCGATCTGAACGACTTCCTGTCGCAGATTTCACAGATGAAGAAGATGGGCGGCCTCGGCGGCCTGATGGACAAGCTACCCTCGCAACTGACCGGGAAGGCCGCGAATCTGGGGCCGGCCGAGATGGAGCGGGCCGAACGCGATGTGCGCCGGATGGAGGGCATCATCTGCTCGATGACGCCGAAGGAGCGCCGAAAACCGGAGCTGCTGAAGGCCACGCGCAAGAAGCGCGTCGCGCTCGGCGCCGGCGTCCAGGTGCAGGACGTCAACCGCCTGCTCAACCAGTTCGAGCAGATGCGCGACGTGATGAAAAAAATGAAGGGCGGCGGCATGATGAAGATGATGAAGCGCATGGGCGGCATGAAGGGCCTCGGCGGCATGCGCTGAACGGCCCGCCCGACGTCCTCAGCATGAAAAGGCAGCGATGGATCCGATACTGATTTCCGTGGTCGCCCTGTTGTGCGCCCTGCCGCTCGTCTGGTGGCTGGCGAGGAAACAGGGCCCGACCGTGCGGCCCGAAACGCCCGCCGAGCGCCTCGACACGCTCGCCGGCTGGCCGCCGGAGCCGACGCGCATCCTGCGTTCGTCGGAGCGCCTCGCGTTCAGCACCTTGAAGCTTGCCCTGCCCGGCTACCTGATCCTGGCGCAGGTGCCGCTGGCGCGATTCCTCACCGTGCCCAAGCGCAACTCGTACGCCGAGTGGATGCGCCGGCTCGGCAACCAGTGCGTCGACTTCGTCGTCTGCGACGTGACCTCGCAGGTCGTCGCCGTGGTCGAGGTCCGGCCGCCGATGGACAACCTCGACGAGAAGGTCCGGGTGCGCCTAGACCGCGTCGCGCGCGCCCTCAAGGCCGCCAAGATTCCGCTCCACGTCTGGAACGAGGAGAAGCTGCCGACGATCGAGGCGGCGCGCGAGAAGCTCCTGCCCAACGTCCCGGCCGTGCCGCCGAGCATGGTCAAGCGGCCAGTCGTCATGGCAGCTTCGGCCGAGGCGGTGGGCGCGCTGGCGATGGTCGGCGAGGCGATCGTCGAGGGTGGCCCGGTGGTCGATCCGTTCGCCGACACCGATCGCGACTGGACCCAGGGCGAAGTGATCGAAGTGCGCGAGCCCAGCACCTCGTCGTGGTTCGACGAGCTCGATTCGGTGACCGCCGAGTTGCCGCCGGCCGAGAAGCGCTAGGGCGGGCGACCGGTCACTCGACCAGGGCCGCAGCGAACTCCTTCGCCCGGAAGGTCTGCAGATCGGCGAGCTTCTCGCCGACGCCGACGAAGTAGACCGGCAGCGGCGCCGCGCGCGAGCGCGACCAGAGCGCGATCGCGGCGAGCACGCCGCCCTTGGCCGTGCCGTCGAGCTTGGTAATGATGAGCCCGGTGAGCTGCAAGGCCTCGTCGAACGCCTTCACCTGCGAGAGCGCGTTCTGTCCGGTGTTGCCGTCGATGACGAGCAGCACCTCGTGAGGTGCGCCGGCCTCGGCCTTGCCGATCGTCCGCCTGATCTTCTTCAGCTCTTCCATCAAGTGCGATTGCGTCGCGAGACGGCCGGCGGTGTCGACGATGACGACGTCGCAGCCGCGCGCCTTGCCCGCGACGACCGCATCGAAGGTGACGCCCGCCGGATCGCCGCCCTCCTGGCTCACGATCTCGATCCGGCCTCGACCCGCGTCCATCCCGGTCCTGCCGGCGCGCTCGGCCCAGGCCATGAGCTGCTCGCGTGCGGCGGCGCGGAAGGTGTCGGCAGCGGCGAGCAGGACCTTCTGGTCGGAGTCGAGCAGATGGCGCGCGAGCTTGCCGACGCTCGTCGTCTTGCCGGCCCCGTTGACGCCGACGACCATGATCACCGTCGGCGTGTGCGCGCCGATCTCGAGCGGGCGCTCGAGCGGCTGGAGCAGATCCTCGATGCAGCGCGCGAGCAGCTGTCGCGCGGCAGCCGGATCGCGAACGTGGGCGCGCGTGACGCGTGCCTGCAGGTCGTCGAGCAGGTAGACGGTCGCTTCGGCTCCGGTGTCCGCCTGGAGCAGCGCGACCTCGAGGTCTTCGTAGAGTGCGTCGCCGATCTCGGCGCCGATGAAAGCACCGGCGAGAGTCGAGCCGGTGCGCTGCAGTCCGCTCTTCAGCTTGGCGAGCCAGCCTGAGCGGTCGTCGTCGGATCCGGCAGTTTCGTCGGCAACGACGGCCGATTCGATGCTCGCCGCGTCGGCGTGTCCGCGTGGCTGCGCCGCAGGCTTCTTGCCGAAGAAGAGCTCGCCGACGTCGGCGTTCAGCCATTCCTTGGCGGTGCGCGGTTTCGCGTCCGTCGATTCGGTGGCAGTCGCCGGCGTCTCTGCGGCGGAGGGAGGCTTGGATCGGAAGAAGCGGAACATCGGGCACCGGATCAACCGGTCGGAGAAGAACGTGGGGCCAGGCAAGGCACGAGAACCAGAGCGGCCATCGCGTGCAAAACGCCTCGCTATACTCGTAGGCTCAGGCGCTTTAGCTCAGTTGGTTAGAGCGACGGAATCATAATCCGCAGGTCCGGGGTTCGAGTCCCTGAAGCGCCACCAGATTGCCGTCGACAGACCCGCCGCGACGTCATCCGCCGCCCTCGCGGCCCTCGCCGGGACACACGATGCTTCGCCTCGCCATCGCCTTCATGGCCGCCGCCTGCCTCGCTGCACCTGCGTCGGCACAGGTCCAGCGCAACTTCCCGCAGAACGCGTTGCGCGGCGCGATCGTCATCGGCGAGGCGCCCGAGATCACGCTCAACGGCAACGTCGGCCGGCTCTCGCCGGGCGCGCGGATCCGCGACATGAACAACATGACGCTGGTGCCCGGCGCGGTCATCGGCGGACGCTTCCTCGTCAACTACACGATCGACCTGTCGGGCCTCGTCAAGGACGTCTGGATCCTGCGCCCGGAGGAAGCCTCGGTCCGGCCGTGGCCCACGACGCGCGACGAGGCCGCGGCCTGGAGCTTCGATCCGGCGGCGCAGGTCTGGTCGAAGCCATGAGCGTTCCGGCGCCGACCAAGCCGAAGGTCTTCATCAAGACCTTCGGTTGCCAGATGAACGTCTACGACTCCGACAAGATGATCGACGTCCTCCATGCCGCCGAAGGCTACGAGACGACCACCGACGTCGACGAGGCCGACCTGATCCTCTTCAACACCTGCTCGGTGCGCGAGAAGGCGCAGGAGAAGGTGTTCAGCGATCTCGGCCGCATCAAGCACCTGAAGGCACGCGGCGCGCTGATCGGCGTCGGCGGCTGCGTCGCGAGCCAGGAGGGCGCGGCGATCGTGACCCGCGCGCCGTACGTCGACGTCGTCTTCGGCCCGCAGACGCTGCATCGCCTGCCCGAGATGCTGGCGCGGCGGCGCAGCGAGAACCGGCCCCAGGTCGATATCAGCTTTCCGGAGATCGAGAAGTTCGATCACCTGCCGCCGGCCCGCGTCGACGGCGCGACCGCCTTCGTCTCGATCATGGAAGGCTGCTCGAAGTACTGCTCCTACTGCGTCGTGCCGTACACGCGCGGCGAGGAAGTCTCGCGGCCGTTCGAGGACGTGCTCGTCGAGGTCGCGGGCCTCGCCGACCAGGGCGCGCGCGAGGTGACGCTGCTCGGCCAGAACGTCAACGCCTACCGCGGCGCGATGGGCGCGTCGGCGGAGATCGCCGACTTCGCGACGCTGATCGAATACGTCGCCGAGATTCCCGGCATCGAGCGCATCCGCTACACGACGAGCCATCCCAAGGAATTCACGCAGCGCCTGATCGACGCCTATGGGCGAACGCCCAAGCTCGTCGATCACGTCCACCTGCCGGTGCAGCACGGCAGCGACCGCATCCTGGCGGCGATGAAGCGCGGCTACACCTCGCTCGAGTTCAAGAGCACGGTCAGGAAGCTCCGCGCGGTGCGTCCCGACATCGCAATCTCGAGCGACTTCATCGTCGGCTTCCCCGGCGAGAGCGACGACGACTTCGCCCGCATGATGGCGCTCGTCGAAGACGTCGGCTTCGACTACAGCTTCAGCTTCGTCTTCAGCCCTCGGCCGGGCACGCCCGCGGCGGGGCTCGCCGACGACACGCCGGCCGAGGCCAAGCTCGCCCGCCTGCAGCGGCTGCAAGCACTGATCGAGGCGCAGGGCGACGCGATCAGTCGCTCGCGCGTCGGCACCGTTCGACGCCTCCTGATCGAAGGCTCGTCGCGCAAGGATGCGGACGAATCGATGGGCCGCACCGAATGCAACCGCGTGGTCAACCTCGCCGGCGCCGCCGCTCTCGCGGGCCGCCTCGTCGACGCCCGGATCACCGAAGTGCGCGGCCATTCGCTGCGCGGCGAGCTCGTCGCCTGACGCCGGCGCGGCAGCGGCGTCTTCGCAGTCAGCGCGTCGAGGCGCGAAATCCGGTCCACCAGATCGCCGTCGCCGAGGCCACGACCATGAACGCGTACGTCACCATCCTGCCATCGCGCTCGAATGCGACGAGGCCGGCGATCGACGCCACGAGTGCCGCGGCGCTGGCCCATGCCCACAGGACGACGACACCACGACGCAATTCGCCGCGCCAGATCAGCCGCGACAGGACGGCCGCGAAGGCGCCGATGCCGAGCGCCGGCGCGCAGAAATTCATGAGATGCCAGAAGGCGTCGGTGGCGTGCATGGGCGGGGAAATGGCGGGTCGGCGGAGCGATGGGCGCGTCGGCCGTACGCCGCGTGACGCGACTGCGGCCCGGAACCCGACGCGAATTTTATAATCCGGGAATGAGCGTCTTCGCGCTGGGCATCAACCACACGACCGCGCCGCTGGATCTGCGCGGCAGGTTCACGCTCGCGCCGCAGCAGCTGACGGCGACGTTGCAGGCCTTCCGCTCGCGCCTCGAGCGGATCGAGGAAGTCGCCATCGTCTCGACCTGCAACCGCACCGAGGTCTACGTCGGCGCCGACGTCGCCGCCGTCGATCCGGCCGTCGAATGGCTTGCCGGCATGGGCGGCGTGGCGCCGGCGACGCTGCGTTCGCATTCGTACGTGCTCGAAGGCCCGTCGGCGGCGCGCCACGCGTTTCGGGTCGCCAGCGGCCTCGACTCGATGGTCCTCGGCGAGCCGCAGATCCTCGGCCAGCTGAAGGACGCGATCCGCGAAGCCGGCAGCGCGGGCACGCTCGGCACGACGCTGCAGCAGATGTTCCAACGCTCCTTCGCGGTCGCCAAGGAAGTGCGCACCTCGACCGAGATCGGCGCCCACTCGATCAGCATGGCGGCGGCTGCCGTGCGCCTCGCGTCGCAGCTCTTCGAGGACATGCGCCAGACCCAGGTGCTCTTCGTCGGCGCCGGCGAGATGATCGAGCTCGCGGCGACACATTTCGCGGCGCGCCATCCGAAGCTGCTGGCCGTCGCCAACCGTGGCGCGGCACGGGCCGAAGAGCTCGGCGCCAAGTTCTCGGCGACCACCTTTCCCCTCGCCGACCTGCCGACGCGCCTGGCGGAGTTCGACATCGTCGTCTCGTGCACGGCGAGCATGCTGCCGATCATCGGGCTGGGCGCTGTCGAGCGCGCGCTGAAGGCGCGCCGGCACCGGCCGATGCTCATGGTCGACCTCGCCGTGCCACGCGACATCGAGCCCGAAGTCGCGCGTCTCTCCGACGTCTATCTCTACACCCTCGACGATCTCTCGGCGCTGGTGCAGATGGGCGGCGAGAAGCGCGAGGCCGCGGTCGCACAGGCCGAGGCGATCATCGAGACCGGCGTGCAGAGCTTCGTGCGGTGGCTCGACCGGCGCGGCTCGGTGCCGCTGATCCAGGCACTGCACGCGCAGGCCGACGACTGGCGCGGTGCCGAGATGGCGCGTGCGAAAAAGCTGCTCGCCGGCGGCGCCGACATCGACGCCGTCCTTGAGGCGCTCTCGCGCGGGCTCACGCAAAAGCTCCTGCACGGCACGCTCGCCGAACTCAACGCCGCCGAAGGCGACGAGCGCACGCGGCTGGCGCAGACGGTCTCGCGCCTCTTCCTGCGCACCAGCGGCCGCGGCCTGGGCGACGACAAGCGTTAGCGACGCGACGGCGTCGACGATGGCGCACTGCGCCGTCGTCCGGCGCAGCCCGCTCGCGTCGCCACCTCTTCGCCCGCCCCGACACCGATCCGACCCATGAAGCCCTCTCTTCGCCAGCAGTTCGAGCGCCTTGCCCTGCGCCTGGGCGAGCTCGACGCGATGCTCGCCGACGGCAGCATCGCCGCCGACATGAAGCGCTACCGCGAGCTCGGCCGCGAGCACGCGGAAGCTGCGTCGTTGGTGGGCCTCTTCCGCCGCTACGAGGAGCGCGAGCGCGATCTCGCGGGCGCACGCGAGATGCTCGTCGAATCGGCCGGCGACGAGGCGATGGTCGGGATGGCACGCGAGGAGTCCGATGCCGCTTCCGCCGATCTAACGCGACTGCTCGCCGAAGTCCATGCCGCGCTCCTGCCGCGCGACCCGGACGACGAGAGGAACGTCTTCCTCGAGATCCGCGCCGGCACCGGCGGTGACGAGTCGGCTCTGTTCGCCGCCGATCTCGCGCGCATGTATCTGCGCTTCGCCGAGCGCCGGCGCTGGAAGACCGAGGTGCTCTCGGAAAGCCTCAGCGACCTCGGCGGCTACAAGGAGCTGGTCGTGCGCGTCGAGGGCGAGGACGTCTACGCGGCGCTCAAGTTCGAGTCGGGCGGGCATCGCGTCCAGCGCGTGCCGCAGACCGAGACGCAGGGCCGGATCCACACCAGCGCGTGCACGGTCGCCGTCATGCCCGAGCCTGATGAAGCCGAGGAGGTGACGCTCGATCCGTCGGATCTCCGCATCGACACCTTCCGGGCCAGCGGCGCGGGTGGGCAGCACGTCAACAAGACGGACAGCGCGATCCGCATCACGCACTTGCCGACGGGCATCGTCGCCGAGTGCCAGGACGACCGATCCCAGCATCGCAACAAGGCCAAGGCGCTGGCGGTGCTGACCGCGCGCCTGCGCGACAAGGATCGCTCCGAGCGCTCCGCGAAGGAGGCCGCGACGCGCAAGGGTCTGATCGGCACCGGCGACCGCAGCGACCGCATCCGCACCTACAACTTCCCGCAGGGCCGGCTCACCGACCACCGCATCGGGCTCACGCTCTACAAGCTGCAGGCGATCCTCGACGGCGATCTCGCCGAGCTGATCGCGGCGCTGCAGGCGGCGCAGGCGGCCGAGCAGCTCGCCGCGCTCGAAAGCGGCGAGGCGTGACGAGCGTCGCCGGGGCGCTCGCCGAAGCACGAGCGCGCGGGATCGCGTCGCTCGATGCGCAACTGCTGCTGGCGCGCGTCCTGGCGACGACGCGCACCGGGCTGATCGCGAACGACGACCGGGTGCTGAACGACGACGAGCTGCGTCGCTGGACCGACCTCGCGGCACGTCGGGCGGAGGGCGAGCCAGTCGCGTACCTGCTCGGGGAGAAGGAGTTCTGCGGGCTGATGCTCGAAGTACGCGCCGGCGTTCTGGTGCCGCGGCCCGAGACCGAGCTGCTCGTCGACTGGGCCGCGGATCTGCTCCACGGGCAGACGCGACACCCGACGGTGCTCGACCTCGGGACCGGCAGCGGCGCGATCGCGCTCGCGCTGAAGCGGCGCTGCCCGCAGGCGATCGTCACGGCGACGGACGCCAGCCCGGTCGCGCTCGCGGTCGCGCGGTCCAACGCGGCGCGGCTCAGCCTCGACGTCGAGCTCCTGGCCGCCTCGTGGTGGGACGGACTGGAAACGCGCCGCTTCGACCTGGTCGTCGCCAATCCGCCGTACGTGGCGGCCGGCGACCCGCATCTCGTCGCGCTCCGGCACGAGCCACTCGAAGCGCTCGTGTCGGGCGCGGACGGGCTCGAGGCGCTGACGACGATCGCCCGAGACGCGGTCGATCACCTCGACCCCGACGGCTGGCTGCTGCTCGAGCATGGCTTCGATCAGGGAGCCGCCGTCCGGGCGTTGCTGGAAGCGGCGGGGATGGCCGAGATCGCCACCCGCCGGGACCTCGCCGGACATGAGCGCGTCACCGGCGGGCGCCGGCCACCTGCCCGTTAACGCGCTGTCACACCCCTGACCAGCGGAAGCAAAGCGCG
>JAYTHL010000132.1:0-6009 GCA_043732605.1 Rhizobacter sp.
AGGTGGCGCGCGTGACGCAGGCCGGCGAGATTGCGCGCCAGGTGCGTCGCGGCCGAGCGGTCGTCGTTCGCGTCGCCTTCAGCCGTCGGATCGTCGCCGTCGATGGCGTCGGGGTCGTTCATCGCGGCCGTCATTGTGACGTTCCGCCAATGCGACGGACACGGAGCTGGCCTCGCGCGGCGACGGCGCCTACCTTCGCGACACCGCCTCTCATCGCGCCTCGCGCCCCAATCATGAACGACCTTTCAAGCTCTCCTCGACCGCTGCGCGTCGCCGTCACCGGCGGCACCTCGGGCCTCGGCCTGGCCCTCGTCGAGGCCTTCGCGGCGCGCGGCGACGCGGTCGCCTTCGTCGCGCGCGACGCGGCGAACGTGCGCCGCGTCGCGGCCGCCATCGCCGGCAGCCATGGCATCGTCGGCGACGTCTCGCGCAAGGACGACATCCACGCGCTCGCGCTCCAGGTCGGCGGCGCGCTCGGCGGCCTCGACGTTCTGATCCACAACGCATCTAGCCTCGGCCCGGTGCCGCTCGCGCTCCTCGCCGACACCGAGTACGAAGACGTCGATGCCGCGCTCGCGACCAATCTGCTCGGCCCGTTCCGGCTCACCAAGGCCGTGCTCGGCCTCCTGGCGTCGTCGGCGCGCGAGGCCGGCGTGTCCGGTCCGCGCTCGCTCGTCGTCAACGTGACGAGCGACGCCGCCGTGACGCCCTGCGCCGGCTGGGGCGCCTACGGCGCGAGCAAGGCCGCGCTCCTGCACATGAGCCGGATCTGGCACGAGGAGCTCGTGCCGCACGGCATCGGCGTGATCGCGATCGATCCCGGCGACATGGACACGCCGCTCCACGCCGCCGCGGTGCCCGACGCGGACCCCGCCGCGCTGAAGCGGCCGCGCGACGCGGCGCGCGAGCTGATCGCGCGCATCGACGTCGAGCGCTCGGCGCGTCGTTCGGAGCACGGACGATGAAAGCCGCGACGCTCGCCGTGCAACGGCCGCGCGATGCGCGCCTGCTCGTCGTCGACGGCACGGGCCGCATCGCGCATCACGCACGTTCGTCGCTCGCCGATCTGCTGCGGCCCGGCGACCTTGTCGTCGCCAACGACGCGGCGACGCTTCCTGCAAGCCTCGCCGGCACGCACGTTCCGAGCGGCGCGACGATCGAGGTGCGGCTCGCCGGGCGACGCGCGATCGACGACGACGCCACGACGTTCATCGCCGTCGTCTTCGGCGCCGGCGACTTCCGCACGCGCACCGAGGACCGCCCGATGCCGCCCGCGCTGCAAGCCGGCGACGCGCTCGCACTCGGGCCGCTCGTCGCCACCATCGTGCGCCGGATCGATCATCCGCGCCTCGTCGAGCTCTGCTTCACGGGCGACGCCGATGCCGTTCGCGCCGGCATCGCCCGCCACGGCCGGCCGGTTCAGTACGCACACCTCGCGGCGCCGCTCGACCTCTGGGACGTGTGGACGCGCATCGCCGCCGAGCCGGTCGCCTTCGAGGCGCCGTCGGCCGGCTTCGTGCTCGACTGGCGCCTGCTCGACCGGCTCGCAGAGCGCGGCATCGGCTTCGCGACGCTCACGCACGCCGCCGGCCTGTCGTCGACCGGCGACGCCGCGCTCGACGCGCGCATGCCGTTCGACGAGCCGTATCGCCTGCCGTCGTCGACCGTCGCGGCGATCGTCGACGCGCGTCGGCGCGGCCGGCGCATCGTCGCGCTCGGCACGACGGTCGCACGCGCACTCGAGCACGCCGCTGCGCAGCCCGGCGGTCTTCGAGCGGGTCACGGCTTGGCGACGAACCGACTCGGCGCGACGAGCAGACTCGCCGTCGTCGACGTGCTGATCAGCGGCACGCACGAGCCCGGCTCCAGCCACCGCGAGCTGCTGCGCGCGTTCGCCGACGACGCGACGCTGGCCCGCATCGACGCGACGCTCGAATCGTCCGACTACCGGACGCACGAGTTCGGCGACTCGGTGCTGATCGAGCCGTCGCTTCAGCCGCGCTCGAACTTGAAGACCGCGACGCTCGCGAGCAAGTTCGGGAACGAGCGCACGACCCTGCCGGCCTGAATGCCGAAGGCGTCGAGGATCGTCAGGCCGTCCTTCCTCGCCAGCACCTCGAGATCCGCAAACGTACCGACACGGATGTTGGGCGTGTCGTACCACTCGTAGGGCAGCACGCGCGTCACCGGCATCCGGCCGGTCGCGACGCGCAGGCGGTTCGGCCAGTGCGCGAAGTTCGGGAAGCTGACGATGCCGATCCGGCCGACGCGCGCCGTCTCGCGCAGCATCTTCTCGGTGTTCTTCAGGTGCTGCAGCGTGTCGAGCTGCAGGACGACGTCGAAGCTTCGGTCGTCGAAGAGCGCCAGGCCTTCCTCGAGGTTGAGCTGGATGACGTTGACGCCGCGCCGGTGACAGGCGAGCACGTTGGCGTCGTCGATCTCGATGCCGTAACCGCTGCAGCCGCGGTCGCGTTGCAAGAGCGCGAGCAGCTCGCCGTCGCCGCAGCCGAGGTCGAGCACGCGCGCGCCGCGCGGCACGAGCTCGGCGATCAACTCGATGTCTTTCCGATCGCTCACGCGATCTCCTTCGCCAGGTTCGCGAAGCACGCCCGCAGCACGCCGTGGTAGCGCGGATCGTCGAGCAGGAAGGCGTCGTGGCCGTGCGGCGCATCGATCTCGGCGTAGCTCACGTCGATGCGGTTGTCGACCAGCGCCTTGACGATCTCGCGCGAGCGCGCCGGAGCGAAGCGCCAGTCGGTCGTGAAGCTGACGAGCTCGAAGCGGCAGCGCGCCGCGGCGAAGGTCGCGGTCAGGTCGCCGCCGTGGGCACGTGCGGGGTCGAAGTAGTCGAGAGCGCGCGTGATGAGGAGATAGGTGTTGGCGTCGAAGTACTCGCTGAACTTGTCGCCCTGATGACGCAAATAGGCCTCGATCTGGAACTCGACCTCCTGGGTCGAGTAGCCGAACACGGCACGCTGCATGTCGCGGCCGAACTTGGCTTCCATCGAATCGTCCGAGAGATACGTGATGTGGCCGATCATCCGCGCCACCGTCAGGCCGCGCTTGGGAACGACGCCGAAGTCGCGGTAGTGGCCGCCGTGGAAGTCGGGGTCGGTGACGATGGCGCGGCGCGCCACCTCGTTGAAGGCGATGTTCTGCGCCGACAGGTTCGGCGCGGTCGCGATGGCGACGCACTGGCGCAGGCGCTCGGGATAGCGCAGCGACCAGTCGAGGGCCTGCATGCCGCCGAGGCTGCCGCCCAGCACGGCGGCGAGCTTGCCGATGCCGAGCGCGTCGACGAGGCGCACTTGCGCATCGACCCAGTCCTCGACGGTGACGACCGGGAAGTCGCTGCCGTAGGCGCGCCCGTTCGCGGCCGGATCGGGATTCGGGCTCGTCGGCCCGGTCGAGCCGAAGCACGAGCCCGGGTTGTTGACGCCGATGACGAAGAAGCGGTCGGTGTCGAGCGGCTTGCCGGGGCCGACAAGGTTGTCCCACCAGCCTTCGCTTTTCGCCAGGCCGGCGTAGGTGCCGGCGACATGGTGCGAGGCGTTGAGCGCATGGCAGACGAGGACGGCGTTGCTGCGCGCCGCGTTCAGCGTGCCGTAGGTTTCGTAGGCGAGGCTGTAATCAGCGAGCTGCGCGCCGCTGGCCAGAGGCAGCGGCGCCGCGAAGTGCATCGACTGCGGCTGGACGTCGCCGAGGGAACCACCGAAAGAGCGGCCGGGAGAGGACATGGGCGCGGGCAAGAAAAAACCCGGCGCCGCCAAAGCGGGACACCGGGTGTGCGGGTCCTGTCTTTAGCCGAATTTATAGAGCGCCCGCAAGCCGGAACAAATCAGCGCTTCGAGGGCGAGTATAGCGACGCGACCCATCGCCACGGCGCTCGCGGACCGCCTGGCCGGCCCGCCGGAGTAGATCGAGCGGTAGTGGCTCGCGGCCGCGAACAGGTCCTTGGCGAACTCGGGCTGCGTGCCTTGGTATTGCCGCGCCATCGCGATCAGTTCGGCCCGATTGCGCGCCTCCCGCGCTGCCGCGGCACGCATGCGCACCAGGCCGTCACGGCCAGGACCGCCCGCACTTTGTCGCTGAAGGCCTGCAACCACGACGCGACCTGGCCCGCCCAGATCGCGCCGGTTTTCCCTAGTAGCTGGGAAATTTCCATGCCGGACCCGCCCATCACGGCCGTGAATGCGCCGTCCGCGCTGGCGCAGCCCCGCCTCGATCCATGAACTTCCGCACCCTCGACCTCAACCTTCTGCGCGTCTTCGGCGCGGTGATGGTCGAGCGCAGCGTCACGCGGGCCGCGGTGCAGCTCTCGATGACCCAGCCTGCCGTGAGCAATGCCCTGCGTCGACTGCGCGAGGCGACCGGCGACGAGCTGTTCGCGACAGTGCCCGGCGGCGTCCTGCCGACGGCGCAGGCCGAAGCCTGGTGGCCCGAGGTCCGCACCGCGCTCGACGCGTTGCGCGAGGCCTTCGACCGGCAGGCGTTCGAGCCGACGCGCGACGAGCGCAGCTTCACCCTGGCGATGGCCGACGCGACTGCGACCGTGCTGATGCCCGCGCTCGTCGACGCCTTCGTGCGCCGCCACGCGAAGAGCGATCTGCGCGTGCTGCCGCTCTCGTCGCGCGACCCGCGGGCGCAGCTCGAGCTCGGCGCGGCCGACGTCGCGGTCGGCTTCTTCCCCGACGTCGCCACCGCACTCGCCGCCGAAGGTCGACGCGGCATGACCGTGCTGCAGCCGCTCTACGACTGCCAGTACGTCTGCGTCATGCGCCGCGACCATCCGCTCGCCGCCGAGCCGACGCTGACGCTCGACGCCTACTGCGCCGCCGAGCATGTGCGCGTCAGCTTCGCCGGACGGCCGCGGCTTCGTCGACGAAGGACTGGCGCGCAACGGCCGGTCGCGCCGCGTCGTCCTCACGGTCAATCAGTTCGCGACCGCGGCGCGCGTCGTCCACGAATCGGATCTGCTCACCGTGCTGCCACGCAGCTTCGTGCCCGCGACCGGACTGGCCGCCGGCCTCGCGGTGCAGCCCTCGCCGGTGCCGCTGCCGCGCATCGAGGTCGGCCTGCTCTGGCACCGCCGCCACGAGCGCGATCCGGCCCAGCGCTGGCTGCGCCAGACCGTGATCGACGTGGCCCGCGGTCTCGGCATCTGCGCCGAGCCGCGCGACGCGGCGAGCGCGCCTGCGCCCGCGGCGACCAGCACTGCCGACCGCGCCTGAGCGCAGGCTGAGGCTCGACGCGACGGACGAGAATCCTCCGTCGTGGCGCGGCCCGCGCGCGGGGAGTCGGCGATGACCTGGTACGAAGGATTCGAGACCGCGTTCCATGCGGTCAACGGGATCGAGCTGTTCGCACGCACCGGCGGCGACCCGAAGGGCACGCCGGTGCTGCTGTTGCACGGCTATCCGCAGTCGCATGCGATGTGGCATCGCGTCGCGATTCGGCTCGCGCCGCGCCACCGGCTCGTGATTCCCGACCTGCGCGGCTACGGCGATTCGACCAAGCCGTTACCGGCGGCCACGCCGGAGCTCGACCACGCCCAGCACAGCAAGCGCGCGATGGCCGGCGACCTCGTCGCGCTGATGCGCTCGCTCGGCCACGAGCGCTTCTCCGTCGTCGGACACGACCGCGGCGGGCGCGTCGCGCACCGGCTCGCGCTCGACCATCCCGAGCTCGTCGACAAGCTCGCGCTGATCGACATCGTGCCGACGCTCGACATGTACGACGCGACCGACATGCGCTTCGCGAGCTGGTACTACCACTGGTTCTTCCTGATCCAGCCGTCGCCGCTGCCCGAACGCATGATCGGCGGCGATCCCTTGTTCTACCTGCGCTGGACGCTAGGAGGCTGGGGAGCCGGCGGACTCGATCACATCGAGCCCGAGGCGCTGGCCGCGTACGAGCGCTGCTTCTGCCGCGCCGACGCGATCCACGCCGCCTGCGAGGACTACCGCGCATCGGCCTCGATCGACCTCGATCACGACCGCGCCTCGCGCA
>JAYTHL010000133.1:0-5984 GCA_043732605.1 Rhizobacter sp.
GCCGGTCGCTGCAGTCCACGAGGCTTTGATTCAACTATCTCCATCCCATGAAAACCTTCAGCGCCAAAGCCGCCGAAGTGACGCATGAATGGTTTGTGATCGACGCGACCGACAAGGTCTTGGGCAGGGTGGCCAGTGAAGTCGCCCTCCGCCTGCGCGGCAAGCACAAACCCATTTACACGCCTCACGTCGATACCGGTGACTTCATCGTCATTGTCAACGCCGACAAGATCCGGGTCACCGGAAACAAGGCTGAAGACAAGATCTACTACCGGCATTCCGGCTATCCCGGCGGCATCCGCGGCCTGAAGTTCAAGGACATGCAGGCGCGCCATCCTGGCCGTGCGATCGAGAAGGCCGTCAAGGGCATGTTGCCCAAGGGGCCGCTCGGCTACGCGATGATCAAGAAGCTGAAGGTGTACGCGGGCGACACGCATCCGCACACGGCTCAGCAGCCCAAGAAACTCGACATTCTTCAGGACGCGCCGCGATGATCGGAAACTGGAACTACGGCACCGGCCGGCGCAAGTCGTCGGTCGCTCGCGTCTTCATGAAGAAGGGCAGCGGCCAGATCCTCGTCAACGGCAAGCCGGTCGAGGAATACTTCGGCCGTCAGACGTCGATCATGGTCGTCCGCCAGCCGCTCGTGCTGACCGCTAACGACGCGGCCTTCGACGTCAAGGTGAACGTGCACGGCGGCGGCGAGACCGGCCAGGCCGGCGCGGTGCGCCACGGCATCACGCGCGCGCTGATCGACTACGACGCGGCCCTCAAGGGCGACCTGAGCCGCGCCGGCTTCGTCACCCGGGACGCGCGCGAGGTCGAGCGCAAGAAGGTCGGCCTGCACGGCGCCCGCCGCAGGAAGCAGTTCAGCAAGCGCTGATTGCCGACTGTTCGGCACTGCCGAGCCGGGGCCGCCTTTGGGCGGCCTTGTCATTTCCGGGTCGCGCCTCACATAAGGGAGGGTGCGGCCTTCCCGCGATTGGCCGATAATTGAGCTTCTCCCTTCCACTTGGAGCGTTGCATGAGCGCAGTCGCCGACGACATCATCAGTTCCCCCGACGTTGACGCGCCCCCGCCGCCGCTGGTGTTCACCGATAGCGCGGCCAGCAAGGTCAAGGAGCTCGTCGACGAGGAGGGCAACCCTGACCTCAAGCTTCGCGTCTTCGTGCAGGGCGGTGGCTGCTCGGGCTTCCAGTACGGCTTCACCTTCGACGAGCTGGTCAACGACGACGACACGGCGATGTCGAAGAACGGCGTCACCCTGCTGATCGACGCGATGAGCTTGCAGTACCTCGCCGGCGCGGAGATCGACTACAAGGATGACCTTCAGGGCGCGCAGTTCGTGATCAAGAACCCGAACGCGACGACCACCTGCGGTTGCGGGTCGAGCTTCTCGGCGTGATCGCCTGCTGACGACGCGTTCGTCCCGCTGAAGCGAAAGCCGCCCTCGGGCGGCTTTTCTCTGTCCGCGCGCAGCGTGGCACCTCAACGCGCGGGATAGAGGGCGCCCAGGATGCGCGGCCCGACGGCCCCGGTCACCGTCGCGATATTCCCCGGCACGCGTCTCACGAAGGCTCGCGCGAGCCACGCGAAGGCGGACGCTTCGACCTGGTCCGGCGGCAAGCCGCGAGCGTCGCTCGACACGACAGGCACAGGTCGCATCGCCGTGCGCAGCCGATCCATCAGGTCGATGTTGAACGCGCCACCGCCGCAGACGATCACTTCGCTCGCGTCCGCGCCGTGGGTGCTCAGC
The DNA here is from genome assembly GCA_043732605.1 of Rhizobacter sp. Lineage (GTDB taxonomy): Bacteria > Pseudomonadota > Gammaproteobacteria > Burkholderiales > Burkholderiaceae_C > Schlegelella_A. The sequence continues at coordinate 1,757 of JAYTHL010000133.1, forward strand.
GATTGCGCGCAAGCCCTCGCGGTGAGCTCGGCCAGCGTGGCCTGAATGTCCACGGGACGCAGTCGCCTGCGTGCGTCGCTGGCGAGCAGACGGGCTTCGAGCCATTCGGCGTGGAACAGGTCGCGCCCGGTGCTCTTGGGCGGGGGCAGAGCAAAGTAGGGCTCGTCCAGCAAGGCGTGGAGCAGGCGGGCGTCGACCGTTCCGCTCGCCGCCCAGGCGCCCGCCGCATCGAAGGCGTGGCCCGTCGACGCAGCGCACCAGAGATCGAGCAAGGCGTTCGCCGGGCCGCAGTCGAAACCGATCGTCGCGCCGTCTTCGCCGAGAACGGTGAGGTTGGCGATGCCGCCCAGATTGAGCACAGCGGCGGTGGTCGCAGGCCTCGCGAACACGGCGCGGTGAAAGGCGGGGACGAGCGGCGCGCCCTGGCCGCCGGCGGCGACGTCGCGGCTGCGGAAGTCGGCGACGACGTCGACGCCCGTGAGCTCGGCCAGCAAGGCCGGTGCGTTCAGCTGGACGGTGTAGCCGACGCCGTCGAACTCGCGCGGACGATGCCGGACGGTCTGCCCGTGACATCCGATGGCGGTGATGGCGGCGCGATCGGTGCCGCCCTTCTCGAGCAGCGTCGCGATTGTCGCCGCGTACTCCCGCGCGAGCGCATTGGCGGCGAGGGCGCAGCGATGGATCTCGTCGGAACCGCTCCAGTTCAGCGCGAGCAGCTCGGCACGAAGCGTGGGTGGAAAGTCCCGACTCGCGTGGGCGAGGACCCGAGGCGCCAGCGTGTCGGCTGCGTCGTCGAACGCCGCCAGGACGGCATCGATGCCGTCGAGAGACGTCCCCGACATCAGGCCGATGAAGAGATTGCTCACGAGACGGCGACGGCGGCGCCGTCCGGGCCGGTGCGGGCTACTCGCCCAGCAGCGGGGCGCGGGCCAGCGTCTCGGCGACGCCGAGCTGGGCGCGCGAGCTCAGCGCCAGCTGACCGAACTTCACCTTGGCAGCGGGCGACACGACGACGGCCTCGGACTTCTGCGCCACGAGCAGCGGATCCTGCTGCAGGCCGTCGATCTTGATCTCGAAATGCAGATGCGGGCCGGTCGCCCAGCCGGTCTGGCCGACGGCGCCGATCGTCGCGCCCTGCTCGAGTCGCTGGCCCTTGGTCACGTCGATGCGGCTCAGGTGCGCATAGACCGTCGAGCGATCGTTGCTGTGCCGGATGTGGATGACGTTGCCGTAGCCGTTCTGCCAGCCGGCGAATTCGACGACGCCGTCGCCGATCGCCCGCACCGGCGTGCCGGACGGCGCGCCGTAGTCGACGCCGTTGTGCTGCTTCCAGGTGTTGAGGATCGGATGCATGCGCATCGAGAAGCCAGACGTCACGCGCGAGAACTCGAGCGGGCTCGCCAGGAACGAACGCTGCTTGCTCTGGCCGTCGAGGCCGAAGTACGCGCCCTTGGCGTCGCCGTCCTTGAACCACATCGCCGAGAAGGTCTGGCCGGCGTTGACGAATTCGGCCGCGAGCACGCGACCGATCGCCGGGCCCCAGGCGATCGCCTCGCCATCGGCGGTCAGCGATTCGTAGACGACGGAAAAGGTCGCGCCGCGCTTGAGTTCGCGCCGGAAGTCGATGTCGTTCGCGAAGATCTCGGCGAGCTGCGTGGCGACGATGTCGGGAATGCCGGCCTCGTCGGTCGCCGCGAACAGCGACGAGCGGATCGTGCCGCTCGCCATCTGCGTCTGCGCGGTCAGCGGCACGACCGCGGTGTACGCGACGAGCTTGTCGCCGATGCGCTGAACGCGCAGGCGGGTGAACTGGGTGGGCAGCTTGTCGTTGCCGGGCGCCGCGTAGCGCGCGACCAGCTCTTCGAGCGAGCCGTGGGCGTCGACGCGCACCTGGACGCGCTTGCCGGGCCGGCCTTCGAGCAGCTTCCTGGCAGCCGGATCGGTCCGGAGCAGGTCGGCGGCCGCGCGATCGGTGACGTTCAGGCGCGCGAGCAGCGAGTCGGCGGTGTCGCTGGCACGGGTGAGATCGCTGCGGAAGAGGTCGAGATCTTGCTCGCGCAAGGCGTCGACCTGGGCCTGCAGATTCGCGGGCGTGGTCGACTCGACGATCGTGCGGCGCGGCAGATCGGACGCGTCGGGCACCTGCGGCGCGACGCCGAAGGCGGTCGCCGCGAAGCCGGCCAGGCCGAGCGACACGGAGGCCGCCAGGGTCTTGGGGTAGCGGGACGCGAAGCTGGCGACATGCGCCGAGACGTAGGCCCAGGCGACATCAACGGAAACCAACGACTTCAATTTTGTGGGGAGCTCGATGCTCGGGTCGGTCGGCGTGCAGCGATCGCACGCGTCGGGTTGATCGGCGTCGGCGAGGTGCCACTTAGAATCGTGGCGCCCTGCCGCATCGGTAGGAGCTTTCCGGTGACGTCGTAGGACGCCGCCGCGCAGTATACGGGGCCGGTTTGCCCCTATCCCCGTAACAGCCAGTGATGTCTGCCTCTATTCCTGCGCCCGTGCTGCCCCAGAAATATCCGGTCACCGATTCGGTGCGTGCGGCCTTCGCCAGATCGCAACGACGCTGCCACGAACTCCTTCCCGGCACCGAATGGCTGGCCAAGCTCGCGCGCTCGGAAGCCACCGGAATTCCTCTCAGGATCAAGCTGGGTCTCGATCCCACCGCGCCCGACATCCATCTGGGCCACACGGTCGTTCTGAACAAGCTCAAGGACTTGCAGGAACTGGGCCACACGGTCATCTTCCTGATCGGCGACTTCACGGCAATGATCGGCGATCCGTCGGGACGGAACGTCACGCGGCCACCACTCACGCGCCAGCAGATCGAGTCGAATGCGAGCACCTACTATGCTCAGGCGAGCCTGGTTCTGGACCCCCAGAAGACCGAGATTCGCTACAACTCCGAGTGGAGCGATCCGCTCGGTGCGCGCGGAATGATCGAGCTTGCCGCGCGCTACACGGTCGCACGGATGATGGAGCGCGAAGACTTCACAAAGCGGTTCAGGGCCGGCACGCCGATCAGCGTCCACGAGCTGCTCTATCCGCTGATGCAAGGCTATGACTCGGTGGCCCTGCGCTCCGACCTCGAACTCGGCGGAACCGACCAGAAGTTCAACCTGTTGGTCGGCCGCACGCTTCAGGTCGAGTACGGGCAAGAGCCGCAATGCATCATGACGATGCCTCTGCTCGAAGGCCTCGACGGTGTCGAGAAGATGTCCAAGTCGAAGCAGAACTACATCGCCATCGCCGACCCCGCCAACGCCATGTTCGCCAAACTGATGTCGATCAGCGACGATCTGATGTGGAAATACTTCGATCTCCTTAGTCGCCAGGACGTTGGCGTGATCGCCCGCCTGCGTGCCGGGACCGATGCAGGAGCCAATCCGCGTGACGCGAAGGTGATCCTCGCGAAGGAAATCACCACCCGGTTCCATGGCGCCGCAGCCGCCGACGCCGGCGCAGCGGACTTCGACCTGCGTGCCCGCGGCGGCATCCCCGACGAGATCGACGCCGTCGCCTTGAGCGGCGCCCCCTTGGGCATCGGCGCAGTGCTCAAGCAGTCGGGTCTCGTGCCCTCGACGAGCGAAGCGCTCCGGCTGGTCGACGGCGGCGGCGTGCGCATCGACGGCACCGTCGTGTCCGACCGCGGCCTGAAGCTCCCGGCGGGAACGTTCGTCGTCCAGGTGGGCAAGCGCAAGTTCGCCCGCGTGACGCTCGGCTGAGGAACCGGCTCCCCGCGTGCAGGTCAGGACCCTTCTTCTCCTGTCGGCGGCGACGGCGGTCGTGGCGATCGCCATGAAGACCGCCGCCTGGTGGATCACCGGGTCGGTCGGGCTGCTCTCCGACGCGATGGAGTCGTTCGTCAACCTTGCCTCGGCGCTGTTCGCGCTGGTGATGGTGACGATCGCCGCCCGACCGGCCGACGACGATCATCCGTTCGGCCACACCAAGGCCGAGTACTTCTCGAGCGCCTTCGAGGGCTTGATGATCGCCGCTGCCGCGATCGCGATCGTCTGGGCGGCGGTGCTGCGTTTCATGCACCTGCAGCCGCTCGAAGGGATCGGCCTGGGCATCGGCCTCACGGTCGCGAGCTCGGTCCTCAACGGGTTGCTGGCGTGGAAGATGATGGCCGCGTCGCGCGAGCACCGCTCTGTCGCGCTGGAGGCCGACGCGCGCCATCTCTACGCGGACGTGTGGACCTCGGTCGGCGTCGTCGCCG
>JAYTHL010000134.1:0-5983 GCA_043732605.1 Rhizobacter sp.
CTGAGCGACTCCATCCGGCGAGAGTTGGTTGCCAAGAACGCTGACTCGAGCGTTGTCGGATCCTCCGCTATGTGACCGAGCACCCCTGAGACCCACCAAGCGGCCACCACCAGCCCGCCGATGCCGATGCCGCCGCAGACGAGCTCGGCGTCGCGCAACCGGCTCGAGATCAACACAGCAATCAGCATCGCGGTGCCGATTGCCAGTCCGAACAAGCCGGCGAGATTGGCCGGGCTTGTGCCTGTGAGACGGCTCAGCATCGAAGGGAGATCCTGTCCACCGTTCAACGACACCGAGACGGCGTCGACAGTGTTGACACGGACTACTGCGGCGATTCCTTTCAGGGTCGCGAAGCCGGCGAGCGCGACGACCAGCAGCACGACCACGGCCTTGAGGTTACCGCTGCCGACGCGAAGCAGGTTCTTACTCGTACACCCGGACGCGAGGACCATCCCGATGCCGAACATGAGGCCTCCGGTAATGGCAGATAGCCACATCACACGCGGGCCGGCGTAGATGCTGCCTGCGGCCTGGACCCACCCCAGCCACACCATCGCGTTGAAACCGACAATCGCGGTGCCCGCGGCCATGACCCACATCCGCAGACGGGTCGAGTCGCCCGTGACCGCGAGATCGGCGATCGCACCCATCGTGCAAAAGCGAACGCGCTGAGCAAGCACCCCGAATGCCACACCGATCGCGAAGGCACAGACGAGGACGAGTCTGGTCGTGGCAGCGACGTCGGCCTCGGTCACGACGTGCCCATCGCCAACGAGGTCATCTCAGGGAATGGATCGCAGCGACAGATCTACAGCGGACGCCTTGATGAAACCGTACCGCGCATAGGCCGACTGCGCTTCGTCGGTCTTCAGAAAGTCGAGGTAGCGACCGGCTGCCAACGGATGCTTCGGCTGGCGCAAGGCTCCGGCCACGTACGCCACCTCGCGCACCATGCTGTCCTGCGGCGGCAAGGGAATGCTTTGCACCTCGCTGCCCGCCTGCAGCTCGTTTCTGGTCTCGGTCACCCAGACGAGGCCGACATCTGCGGTGCCGGCCTTGATGGCGGCGGGAATCTCGCGGTGATGAACGGCCGTGAAATACGTGCTCGCGGTGGGCTGGCACGACTTGCACTCCTTGCCGCCGCTCAAGCGCTCCCAGAGATCGTGGCGCTGCAGCATGGGCTTGGCGTAGAAAGTCATGATCCCTTCGTCGACCGGATTGGGCAGCATGCTGTGCACGTCGCTTCGGCCCAGGTCGTCGACGCCCTTGATCCGCTTCGGGTTCCCCTTCGCGACGATGAGCTCCATCTCGTTGTGCAGATAGACCATGTAGAGATCCATCTTGTCGCTGGCGCGCAGCTGTCGAAGATGTCCGATCTCGACTGAGCCGTAGACGTCTGGCTGCATGGGGAAGGCGCGGTCCTTGTATCTCCAGCCGCCCTTCTGGATCGCTCGCAGCAGAAGACCAGGAGGCAGGGTGATCAGGCCGACGCTCTGGACCGACGGGTTCTGTCGCTGGAAGGCCTGGATGACATCGGCCATCGCGAAGAACTGGTTGCCGGCCAGCCAGAGGACGAGGTCCGCATCGGCCATCCCTTCGAGGGCCGCCGAACCCTTCGTGACACGACCGTCGGCGAGGAAGATCCGGAGGTCGTCTTCCTTGTCTTTGGGCACTGCCTCGAACTCCAGGGCTGGCGAGCCAGCACGGTCTCGTACGGCCGGCGCCGCCGGCGGCATCGCGCAACCTGTCGCGAGCAGCAACGAGACAAGGCTCGCGATCAGAGCGTGACGCATGTCGGCGCGGTGCCGCTCAGGCCTTGATGTACGCGAACCCCTGTTGCTGCTTGCGAGCGAGTTCCACCACGCCCGCGGGAACGTAGCCGATGTTGGGAAGCATGTCGGCATAGACAAGCTTCATGTTCTTCATCGTGTTCTCGCAGGCGACGACCTTCACGCCGTTCTTGAGCGTCTCGGCGACACGGGCGGCGATCGGCGAATCGGCTTTCAGCATGCCGATACCCGGTCCGTAGGCCACGACCTCGAGCTCGGGCGGATCGTCGGGCAACTCGGTCTGCACATTGCGCACGTTGTTCAGCGTCAAGTTCCATTTGGCGACCTCGATGTCGCTGACCTGGAACACGACGCGCAGCGCACGGCTCGCGGTTTGCGCGTGCGACTCGGAGGCGACGAGCGCGGCGACGGCGCTGCCGCCGGCGAGAACGGCGAAACGCCGGCGTGAAGGCTGCTTCATGATGTCTCCTGTCTTGCTGCGGCACGGATGGCAGCAGCGATTCGCTGATCGAGATAGACCCCGAAGAAGTCGCGCGACAGACCGACGATGGGCTCGGCCAAGGACTTTCCGGAAGCGTCGAGGAACATCACGGTTGGCGAGAAGCGCGCTCCGCTGGCGGCAGCGAAGTCGCTTTGCGTCACGCTGCGGCCGCGCCAATCGCGCATCCTCCTCGTCGCCTCGATGTCGACTTCGACGATGTTGAGCTCGCGCCGCCGTTCTGCGGCGAGCGGCTTCAGGTAGTGCTCGCGCTCTTCGGCGCAGAACTCGCAGCCCGGCTGCGAGAAGAGCACGACGTTGACGCGTCGACTCTCCGTGCCAAGGACATCTGAGAGGGTGTCGATCCGCGCCATGTTGCTGATTACATGCCTCTGGATCACCGCGAACCAGCGGGCAATCACCTATCGACTCATGCGCATGTGCGCATATGCTGTCTCTCAGGTTTGTCGTGAGGCTGTCATGGACGAGATAGGGGAAGTGTTCGAGTCGGTCGCCAGATATTTCCTCGTGTTGTCCGAGCCCGCACGGCTTCGAATCCTCCACGCGATCTGCCAGGAGGACAAGCCGGTCGGTGCGATCGTCGACGAGACCGGACTCGCGCAAAGCAATGTCTCTCGGCACCTGAACCTGATGTACCAGGCGGGCGTCCTTCGCAGGAGGAAGGAAGGCAGCCAGGTCTTCTACGGGGTCACCGACTCGACGCTGACGGATGTCTGCCGTGCCGTCTGCATTCGCGTCTCGGCAGAGCTCGATGGCAACAAGGGCCTGAAGCGCAGCGTCCAGGAACTGATCCAAGAGTTCAAGTGATGCCGAGCAGCAAGCCCATGATGCCCGGACATATTGTCCCGGCTCCCGAAGGCCACCTGTCGCCCGACATCGTCGAGCAGGCGCGCAAGGCCAGGCGTCGGTTCATGGCGAGCGCGTTGGCACTGGGTGCAGGCGCTGCGGCAATCGATGCGAAGGCGGACGGTGACGGCGATCCCGCGATCCTGACGCTGCCCGAGCATTCGAAGGGTCTCGGCCAACCCGTGGCGACGACGGGCTACGGCGTGCCGTCGAAGTGGGAGAAGAACATCCAGCGGCGTCAGAGCCCCGGCCTGACGCAGGTCGCGCAGGCATCGGTGTCGTTCTGCCCGCTGCAGTCGCTGTTCGGAATCATCACGCCGAACGGGTTGCACTTCGAGCGACACCACCAGGGCTGGTGGGACGTGGATCCCGCGAAGCATCGTCTGATGGTCCACGGGCTGGTGCGCGAAGCGCGCGTCTTCACGATGGACGACCTCATGCGTCTGCCTTCGGTGTCGCGCATCCACTTCATCGAGTGCGGCGCCAACAGCGCCATGGAGTGGGCCAATTCGGCGGTGCCGAGCGTGCAGTACACGCACGGCATGCTGTCGTGCTGCGAGTTCACCGGCGTCAAGCTGTCGACGCTGCTCGACCTGTGCGGCGTCGATGCCAAGAGAGGACGGTACGTTCTCGCCGAGGGCGCTGACGGATCGTCGATGACCCGCACCATCCCGATGGCCAACGCGCTCGACGACGTGATCATCGCCTGGGCCATGAACGGCGAGATGCTGCGGCCCGAGAACGGCTACCCGCTTCGCCTCGTCGTGCCTGGCATCCAGGGCGTGAGCTGGGTTAAGTACCTGCGTCGGATCAAGGTAGGCGACCAGCCGTTCTATGCCAAGGACGAGGAGATCCACTACGTCGACCTGATGCCGGATGGCACCTACCGGCAGTTCACCTCGATCCAGGAATGCAAGTCGGTGATCACGACGCCTTCCGGTGCACAGAAGCTGCTCGACAACGGCTACTACAACGTCACCGGGCTGGCGTGGTCGGGGCGCGGCAAGATCAAGCGGGTCGATGTCAGCGTCGACGGCGGGCGCAACTGGCGCGAGGCGCGGCTCGAAGGCGAGCCGCTGCCGAAGGCGCTGTCGCGCTTCAACATCGACTGGACCTGGGATGGCTCGCCGGCCATCCTGCAGTCGAGGGCGATGGACGACACCGGCTACGTGCAGCCCAAGATCAATCAGCTGCGCGCGGTGCGGGGCACGCGTTCGCTGTATCACAACAATGCGATTCAGTCGTGGCGCGTCGCCGAGACGGGCGAAGTCGCCAACGTCCAGACGTTTTGACATGGCACTCCTGTCCATTGCCTCTGAATTTCGGCCTCGCTTGGCGCGCGCGCTCCGCGCGTCCGCTGTCGCGGTCACTTGCATCGCCGGCCTCGCATGGGGCCAACCGCCCGCGCCGGACCTGTCGAAGATCGGCCGAGCGCCGACGCCTGCCGAGATCGCGGCCTGGAACATCGACGTCCGTGGCGACTTTCAGGGCTTGCCGAAAGGCGCCGGCAGCGTCGCCCTCGGCACCCAGGTCTGGGAAGCAAAGTGCTCGTCGTGCCACGGCGACTTCGGCGAATCGAACTCGGTGTTCACGCCGATCGTCGGCGGCACGTCGAAGAAGGACATCGAGACAGGCCGGGTCTTCTTCCTTTCCAACCCCGGCTACCCGCACCGGACGACGCTGATGAAAGTGTCGAAGCTGTCTTCTCTGTGGGACTACATCCATCGCGCGATGCCATGGAACGCCCCCAAGTCCTTGTCGACCGAAGAAGTCTACGGCGTGCTTGCGTACATCCTGAACCTCGGTGACATCGTGCCGGCGGGCTTCACCCTGAGCGACACGAACATCCGCGAGGTCGAAGGCCGACTGCCGAACCGGTTCGGTCACGTCATCTACAAGCCGATGTGGGAAGCGCGTGGCAAAGGCGACGTCGCGAACCCCGCATGCATGAAGGACTGCCCTGTCGGCGGCAGGATCGAATCGTCGATTCCGGAGGCAGCACGCAACTCGAACGGCAACATCGCCGATCAAGTCCGAGGATTTGGCGAGGCGCGCGGTGTCGATACCGCGATGTCCGGCTCCGGGGCCGCTCCAGTGTTGCAGGCAGCTGCCGCACCTGCTGCGGCGCTGGCCACGGGCGCCGCCATCGATGGCACCGCGCTGGTCAACTCGAACGCTTGCACGATCTGCCACGGCCTGACGAACAAGATCGTCGGCCCGGCCTTCCAGGACGTGGCTAAGAAATATGCGGGCCGCGCCGACGCTGTCGACTACCTGAGCGGCAAGATCCACAAGGGCAGCCAAGGCGTCTGGGGACCGATCCCGATGCCGGCGCAAACGCAGCTCGATGACGCGACCGCCAGGGCGATCGCTCGATGGCTGGCAGGCGGCGCGAAATGAAGCCCATCTATGAAGCCCATCCGTGGGGTCGATGCCGATGCGTCGACGGCCCGATTTCTTCACGATGACGGTGCGCGTGTCGTCGCCCGTTTCTCACAAGGATCAGTCATGAATTCGAGACGAGAACTGCTCAAGCAGGGCGGCCTGGTGGCCCTGCTGGTGACCTGCGGCGCACTGACGATGGAACAGGCGCGCGCCGCAGACGTGCCCGGCTTCGACGCCAAGACCCTCGACGATGCGCTGAGGATCCTCGGCGGCAAGCCCGTCGACAGCAAGGACGTGACGATCACGTCGCCCGACATCGCCGAGAACGGCGCCGTCGTGCCGATTGCCGTGACCAGCGCCATCCCGAGGACCGAGGCGATCTACATCCTGGTCGAGAAGAACCCCTTCCCGCTCACTGCCACCTTCACGATCCCCGACGACACCGAGCCCTACGTGGCGACGC
>JAYTHL010000135.1:0-1712 GCA_043732605.1 Rhizobacter sp.
GCCGAGGCCGACGAGCGGCGCCCAGGCGTCGCCGAGTCCCGGCACCGCAGGATGAGTCGGCACAGCTTTCATCGCCGGCATGGACAGCTTCGAAGAGCCGGAAGTACGCGAATTCGCCATCCGTGCATTATCGTGCCGCGCGATCGGCGCGTCTCGGAGCAACCATGTACTTGCTGGCCATCGCGTGGCTGTACGTCGTCGTGCTGATGACGCTCGCCGAGGGCACCGCGGCGAACGGCAGCTGGCTCGGTGCAGCGATCACTTTCGCCCTCTACGGCGCGCTGCCGCTGGGCGTCGCGCTCTACCTGTTCGCCACGCCGGCGCGCCGCGCGGCACGGCGCCGCGCCGAGGCCTCAGCGGGGCTCGATCCAGATCGCGGCGGCCATCCTGCCGGTGACGCCGTCGCGCCGGAACGAAAAGAACCGTGACGGCTCGGAGACGGTGCACCAGCGGCCGCCGTCGACGCGATCGACGCCGACGGCGGAGAGACGGTCGCGGGTGACGCCCGGAAGGTCGGCGAGCCACTTGCCGGGCGCATGGGGAAGGAATCTCGCGTCCGGCGCAGACGAGGTCGTTCCCGGGTCGACGCCGAACGCGACGAGCACGTCTGCACCGACCTCGAATGCATCCGGCCCGATGCACGCGCCCAGCCACGCCTGCAGCACGTGCGGTGCGCAATCCGCGGCGGCGCACATGGCCGCGACCGTCGCCTCGATGACGCCACCGGCAAGACCGCGCCAGCCCGCGTGCGCCGCGCCCACCGCGCGACCGTCGGGCGCGGCGAGCAACACCGGCAGGCAGTCGGCGGCCTGGACGACGCAGGCAACGCCCGGCTCGGTCGTGACGCAGGCATCGGCCTCGTGGATGGTCGCACCGGCGCGCGAATCGGCGCGTCCGACACGCAGCACGCGCGCGCCGTGGACCTGGCGCATGAACACCAGCCTCGCGCCGATGGCATTTGCCAGCGACGCTCGATTCGCGGCGACCGCCTCGGCGTCATCGCCGACCGCGGTGCCGACGTTCATCGATGCATACGGCGCGACGCTGCGGCCGCCGTGCCGCGTGGTCATCAGCGCACCGACGCGCGCGACGCGCCACCCGGGCGCGAGCCAGTCGGCGTCGACGCTCACGTCGCGTCGGGACAAGCCGAGGGTTGGGTCGCGCTGAACGCCGTCTCGTCCATGCACGCGTCGAAGACACGCATCACCGTCGGCACGTGGTCGAGGCGGCACGCCATGCGCTGGGCGTTGAAGATCTGCGGCACAAGGCAGCAGTCGGCCAGGCCGGGCGTGTCGCCGTGGCAGAAGCGCCCCGTCGCCGCATCGCCGGCGAGCTGGCGCTCGACGACCTCGAGGCCGGTCTCGACCCAATGCCGGTACCAGCGGTCCTTGTCGTCGGCCGAGACCTTCATCTCGGCTTGCAGATAGCGGAGGACGCGCAGGTTGTCGATCGGATGGATCTCGCAGGCGATGTCGAGCGCGATCGTGCGGACGCGGGCGCGGCCGAGGGCGTCCTTCGGCAGCAGCGGCGCGCCGCCGACCGTCTCCTCGAGGTATTCGATGATCGCGAGCGACTGTGTCAGCGTCGGACCGGGCGCGCCGTCGACGCCGTCGAGCACGAGGACCGGGACGAGCTGTGCCGGCGCGACCGCGCCGAACGCCGGCGCGAGGTGCTCGCCCTTGACGAGATGGACCGGCACGTACTCGAACGGC
>JAYTHL010000136.1:0-1708 GCA_043732605.1 Rhizobacter sp.
GCCAAGAAAGGCCGGCCGTCGCACTTCACCGGCCTCGACAACTACCGCTCGATGGTCGAGGACGACGTCTTCTGGCAGGCGCTCTGGAACAACGCGATCTACGCCGCCCTGACGGTGCCGCTCTCGATCGCGCTGGCGATCGGGATGGCCCTCTGGGTCAACAGCCGCATTCCCGGCCGCGGCCTGCTGCGCCTGGCCTACTTCACGCCGACGGTCCTGCCGATGATCGCGGTCGCCAACATCTGGCTCTTCTTCTACACGCCGCAATATGGCCTGCTCGAGCAGGCGACGCAGTGGCTCGGCTGGCCGAGCCACAACTGGCTCGGCGACAAGCACACGGTGCTCGGGGCGATCATCGTCGTCGCGGTCTGGAAGGAGGCCGGCTTCTTCATGATCTTCTACCTCGCGGCGCTGCAGCAGATCCCGCCATCGCTGGCCGAGGCGGCTGCGCTCGAAGGCGCGTCGCGCAGCCAGTACTTCCGTCGCGTGCTGTTTCCGCTCCTGATGCCGACGACGCTCTTCGTGCTGATCAACGCGCTCATCAACTCGGTGCGCATGGTCGACCACCTGTTCGTGATGACGCGCGGCGGCCCCGACAACGCGAGCACGCTGCTGCTCTACTACATCTACCAGGTCGGCTTCAGCTTCTGGGACACGGGCTATGCGGCCGCGCTGACGGTCGTCGTGCTCGCGACGCTCGGCATCGTCGCCTTCCTGCAGCTGCGCTTCCTCGACCGGCGCACGCACTACCAGTGACCGCGCCGCAATGACGCCGACGACCACCGTCTTTCGCCCTGCGCCGGCGTCGCGCGCGCTCGAGACCGTGGCCGCCTGGCTGCTCGGGCTCCTGTGGATCCTGCCGCTCGCGTATGCGGTGTGGACCGCGTTTCACCCGTCGGCGTTCTCGACCCGCTTCGAGCTGGGCGCGCCGCTCACGCTGCAAAACTTCGTCAACGCCTGGAACGCGGCGCCGTTCGCGCGCTACTTTCTCAACACCACGTTGCTGGTGACGATGATCATCGCCGCGCAGATCGTGCTCGGCACGCTCGCGGCGTATGCGCTCGCGCGCTTCGAGTTCCGCGGCCGCGAGCTGGTCTTCGGCCTGATCCTGCTGCAGCTGATGGTGATGCCCGACGTGCTCATCGTCGAGAACTACGCCACCATGAACGCGCTCGGCCTGCGCGACACGCTGCTCGCCATCGGCCTGCCCTACTTCGCGTCGGCGTTCGGCATCTTCCTGCTGCGCCAGACCTTCAAGACCGTGCCGAAGGAACTCGACGACGCGGCGCGCGTCGAAGGCTCGAGCGCGCTGCAGGTGCTGATGAAGGTCTACGTGCCGCTCGCCAAGCCCGTCTACCTCGCCTACGCGCTGGTCTCGGTGAGCTACCACTGGAACAACTTCCTCTGGCCGCTGATCGTCACCAACTCGGTCGAGACGCGCCCGCTCACCGTCGGCCTGCAGGTGTTCTCGTCGACCGACCAGGGCGTCGACTGGTCGATCATCACCGCCGCGACGCTGATGACGTCGGCGCCGCTCCTGGTCGGCTTCCTGCTGTTCCAGCGCCAGTTCGTCCAGTCGTTCATGCGCGCCGGCATCCGCTGATGCAGCTCGTCACCTGGAACATCCAGTGGTGCCTCGGCATCGACGGCCGCGTCGACCCGCAGCGCATCCTCGACGAGGCGCGTGCTCTCGCCGACTTCGACGTTC
>JAYTHL010000137.1:0-1706 GCA_043732605.1 Rhizobacter sp.
GCCTCGGGCTTCACCTCGAACATCGGCGCGTGCTTCGCCACGGCCTTCGGTTTTGACCTCACCACGGTCACCACGGTCACCACGGTCACCGCGGTCGCCACGGCCTTCGCCGCGCTTGCCTTCGCGGCCGCCTTCACGGCCAGCGTCGCGTCCACCACGACCTCCGCGGCCGCCCCGATCGCCCCGATCGCCTCGGCCTTCGCGACCTTCGGCAGGCTTGGCTGCCAGCGCAGCGGCCACGGCCACTGGCGCAGGCACGGCCGGCGGCGTGGTTTCGCCACCGAACAGGCTCTTGACCCAGCCGAAGAAGCCGCCGCCGGCCGGAACCGGCGCAGCGGCAGGCACCACGATCACCGGCGCGGGCGCCGGTGCAACCGCCGCCACCGCCACCGCCACCGGTTTGGGCACCGGCACGGGGGCCGGCGATTCGGGCAGGATGCCCTTGATGACCGGCTCCTGCTTGGCCTTCGTCTTCTCGCGCCGCGTGATGCCGACTTCCTCTTCGGCCTCGTCGATCATCGTGTAGCTGGCCTGCAGGTTCTCGAGCCGCGGGTCGTCGTGCCGCAGCCGCTCGAGCCGGTAGTTAGGCGTGTCGAGGTTCTTGTTCGGCACCAGCAGCACGGTGACGCGCTGCTTGAGTTCGATCTTGGTGATCTCGGTGCGCTTCTCGTTGAGCAGGAAGCTGGTCACCTCGACCGGCACCTGCACGTGCACGGCGGCGGTGTTGTCCTTCATCGACTCCTCCTGGACCATCCGCAGGATCTGCAGCGCGCTGGACTCGGTGTCGCGGATGTGGCCGGTGCCGTTGCAGCGCGGGCAGGTGATGTGGCTGCCTTCGGAGAGCGCCGGGCGCAGGCGCTGGCGGCTCATTTCGAGCAGGCCGAACTTCGAGATCGACGAGAACTGGACGCGGGCCCGGTCGGAGCGAAGCGCATCGCGCAGCCGCGTCTCGACCTCGCGCCGGTTCTTCGACTCTTCCATGTCGATGAAGTCGACGACGATGAGGCCGCCGAGGTCGCGCAGGCGCATCTGGCGCGCGATCTCGTCGGCCGCTTCGAGGTTGGTGCGGGTCGCGGTTTCCTCGATGTCGGAGCCGCGCGTCGAGCGCGCCGAGTTGACGTCGACCGAGACCAGCGCCTCGGTGTGGTCGATGACGATCGCGCCGCCCGACGGCAGGTTCACCGTGCGCGCGAACGCCGTCTCGATCTGGTGCTCGATCTGGAAACGCGAGAAGAGGGCCGCATCGTCCTTGTAGCGCTTGACCTTGTGTGCCGTCTCCGGCATCACGTGGGTCATGAACTGCTGCGCTTGGTCGTAGATGTCGTCGGTGTCGATCAGGATCTCGCCGACGTCGGCGGTGAAGTAGTCGCGGATCGCGCGGATCACGAGCGACGACTCCTGGTAGATCAGGAACGCACCCTTGGTCGCCTTGGCCGCGCCGTCGATGGCGGTCCAGAGCTTGAGCATGTAGTTCAGGTCCCACTGCAGCTCGGGCGCGGTGCGGCCGATGCCGGCGGTGCGGGCGATCAGGCTCATGCCCTTCGGATACTCGAGCTGGTCGAGGTTTTCCTTCAGCTCTTCACGGTCTTCGCCCTCGATCCGGCGCGAGACGCCGCCGCCGCGCGGGTTGTTGGGCATCAGCACCAGGTAGCGGCCGGCGAGCGAGACGAAGGTCGTCAGCGCCGCACCCTTGTTGCCGCGCTCTT
>JAYTHL010000138.1:0-17178 GCA_043732605.1 Rhizobacter sp.
CAGGCGCTGGCCCAGGGGATGCCGGGGGTTGCGAGCACGGTGGCGGGCATCGCGTTAGAGGCTGTCGTCGTCGGCCGAAGCGCCGCGCACGCGCTCGAGGCGGTACCCGGCTGCGTGCTCCGCGCTGTCCACGACGATCTGGATCAGGCCGAATCAGCGAGCCAACCCGTGGGCCGGGTCGGCCTGCTGCTGGTGCGGATGGCATCGCTGCAGCCGCTCGATGCCGAGCGGGTGCTTGCGCTCGGCGCGGCGCTGCACGCCGACGCGATCTTCGTTGTCTATGCCTTCGGCACCGAGGCAAGCGCGGACTCGCTTCGCCAAGCGGGCGTGACTGTGCGGCGCGAGCCGCTGGCCGGCCGCGAACTGGCCCAATGGGTGAGCAACGCGCGAGCGGCGCCTTCGTTCGCATCCGCGCCCCCTGGTGCAGCGGCTCAAGCCGGCTGGCAGGTCGAGCCCCGGCGCTTCAGCGACGAGGCATTGGCGGGCTTTGCCGAGCTGCCGTCGCCAGTGGCGTGCGAGTGCCTGCGCCACATGGCCGAGATCGTCGCCCAGCTTGCTGGCTTCGAGCGCTACAGCCAGGATTGCACTTCGACCGACTCCGTCGACGCCGCGCTGCACCGGCACCTCAGTCGGACCGCCGGCGCCGCGCGAACGATGTTCGAGCAAGCGCTGCAACGCGTTGTAGACGACGAACGACTGGAGCTGAGCGATGGCTCGATCCGTTGACCGCCCTTCCGCCTGGCTTCTCTCCGCGCGCGACCAATGGCACTGGCGGGGCCAAGGCCGCCCGCCGTTTGCCGTCGAGCCCGGCCCGGACCGATTCTCGGTTTGGGACTACTCCCGTCCGCCGGTGCTCGCGCCCGACACGCGGCAGGTCGCGATCCGCTGGGGCGACGTGGAGGTGGCGCGCACGCGGCGCGCGATCCGCGCGCTCGAAACTTCGCATCCACCGAGCTTCTACGTGCCTTGGGATGACGTCGTCCGGCGCTTTTTCAGCCGTCGGAAGGCACGTCGTTCTGCGAGTGGAAGGGGCCGGCCCGTTTCTGGACGATGGTCGAAGGGGAGCGTCGTCTCCCACGAGTTGCGTGGAGCTACCCGCAACCACTGGCTGGTGCCGAAGTACTCGCGAACTGCGTCGCCTTCTACCCGAGTGATCTGGACTGCACAGTGGAAGGCGAGATCGTGCGGCCGCAGCCCGGCGGGTTCTACGGCGGCTGGATCACGCCGGAGTTGACGGGGCCGTTCAAGGGGGAGTCCGGCAGCGAGGGCTGGTGACCCGTGCCTGGTCAGGTGCCCTGAAACCGCCGTTCCAGAAAATCAGCTACTGGCCGGTGTCTGCACTACGTGCGGACAGGGAGCCAGAAATGGAATTTCGTCGAAGGGACATGTCGCACGAAGCGGGGGTTGTTGACCTGGCTGCCATGTTCGATCCGCGTGATCACGCGTCGCTCGATGTTCCAGGTGTCGGCCGCGCTGGCCAGGCGGAGCCTGGTTCAGGGGGTGGTTCGTCGTCGGGCTGCTGACGCAGACGCTCGTCGTGCACATGATCCGCACGCCCAAGCTGCCCTTCATCCAGAGCCGCGCTCGGCGTCGCTCACGGTGATGGCGATCGTGATCATCGCGTTCGCATCTTCCTGCCGATAGGCCTGCTCGCTTCCTCCTTCAAGCTTCAGATCTTGCCGCTGCCGTACCTCGCGTGGCTGGGCGCCATCCTGCCGGCGCATTGCCTGATGACCACGCTCATGAAAGGCGTCTACATCCGTCGCTTCGGCTGGCAACAAGTTCGGGCACGCACCCGCCGTGGGTTCGCTCGCGTTCCGCGAATCGATTCGCCTGCTTCGCACGAAGTATCGTCACCTACTCACCGCCCGTCTCCGAACGAGTTGCTTTCAGCCGAGAGAGAGAGAGGGAGAAGAGGATGTTCGAAGCAGTCGATATGGACTGGCCGGTTCTTCGCGGTGCGGAGGTCGCGTGAACGACTTGGCGTTCGTGCGCATGCTGCATGTACTGGGTGTCGTGCTGTGGATCGGCGGCGTGGCCTTCGTCACGTTGGTGCTGCTGCCGGGCCTGCGGGACCTGTGCGAGGCGCAGCGCAGCACGGAGCCGTTCGACGCGTTCGAGACATTCGAGCGCCGTTTCGCGACGCAGGCGCGCTACAGCACGCAGCTGACCGGCTTGACTGGGTTCTACATGGTTTGGCGCCTCGACCTGTGGTCACGCTTTGCCGACCCGGCGTACTGGTGGATGCACGCGATGGTGCTGCTGTACCTGATCTTCACCGTGATGCTGTTCGCGCTCGAGCCGTTCGTGCTGCGCCGGCGCCCCGAGCGCCGCGCCGTGCACGACACGATCGACACTCAACGCACCGTGCTGCGCATGCACCGGGTGCTGCTGACGGCAAGCCTGATCACGATTGCCGGCGCGGTGGCGGGAAGCCATGGCTGGCTGATCTGGCGCGGTTAGCGCAGCGCGCGTCGATCGCAACCTGCGCAATCGGACTACGCCGGTCTGAAGACGCTGCAGCCGGGACGCACCGAGCTCACGCTCTTCATCCTGGATTGGTTGTGCCGCTGCGCTCGGGCGCGCCCACGTGAAGACGTCCCCAGCCATTTTTGACCCATCAGGAACGTCGTGCCGCCTCGCGCCTCAACGGCGGGTCCGCTCACGGCTCGAAGAACGGGTACGTTATTTCCTCGCCCCGAACGCGGGCAAACGGCGTCAGCTTGTGTGCCTGCAAGCGCTTCGGGCTGACGATTTCGCAAGCGGCGATGCCATGCACGAGCAACGCGTCGGCGATCAGCGAACGGTGGCACCGCCACGGCACAGCCTCCGCGCACATCAGCGCGACGCATTCGGTGCGGGCGAGCTCGATGACGCTCGCGAGGTTGGCGGCGAAATCCGCCGTCTGCATGTAGTCGGCATAGCCGCGAAACGACAGGTTGCGCCAGCCGGCGTTGGGCGAGTCCGGAGTCGTCGGCCGAAAGCCGCCGAGGCCGTTTGCATGGGCGTAGCCGATGTTCGCCGCGGCCAGCGGCGCCGGCAATGCATCCTCGTTGAACTGCGGGTTGTGGCGCGAGCGCGGCACAGTGCGAACGTCGATCAGTTGCGTGACGGCGTGGGCGACGAGCAACTCGATGAACGCCTCGATGGGCCGCGTCGAGTGGCCGACCGTCAGCACCTTGCAGCGGGTTTCATCCGCGTTCAGCGTCGGCGCGGACGAAGCGGTGGGGTGGGGCGACGCCGCGGGCCGAGCCGTGCTTCGACGCCGCGGCGCCTCAGGCGGCAACGAGCTTGCGGACGTTGCGGCGCAACACGGGCAGTAGTTCATCGTCGAACCAGCGATTGGCCATGAACCAGGCGACGTTGCGCGGCGAAGGATGCGGCAGCGGAATGACGCTGGGCGCGTGCGCACGCCAGTCGCGCGTCGTCGCTGTCACCGATGCATGACCCTTGCCGTGCAGGAAATGGGTTTGCGCGTACTGGCCGATGAGCAGGGTGAGCTCGATACCCGGTAGCTTGGCGAGCAGGCGATCGAGCCACAGCTCGGCGCACTCGCGCCTTGGCGGCAGATCGCCGCTCGCGGCCCGTCCCGGGTAGCAGTAACCCATCGGTAAGATCGCAATCTGCGCCTCGTCATAAAAGGTCTGTGCATCGATGCCCATCCAGTCGCGCAGGCGCTCGCCGCTGCGGTCGTCCCACGGCACGCCGCTCGCGTGCACCTTCGCGCCGGGAGCCTGTCCAACGACGAGAATTCGCGCCGTCGCGCCGGCCTGCACGACCGGGCGCGGCCCGAGCGGCAGATGCGCGTCGCATGCATGGCAGGCGCGCACGGCTGCAAGCAGGCCATCGAGCGTTCGATAGACCTCCACAGACGAATCCTTGACAACCTCGAGCGAGTGCGATTTCACGAGCGGCAGTTGGCGAGAGGTTGCGGGTGCGACGGCTCGCGGCGAGCTCGTATGCTTCCCGGTTGACGTCTCATCCCCGACAACGGGAAGGCGAACCGTGTTCGACTATGTCATGTTTGCGAGTGGGTTGGCGCCGGATCGAATCGGGTGAGCCAGCGCAGAAACCTCGCCATCGTCTGTGACCGAGGGCGACCTGTGACTGCGAAATTCAAGGTTGGCGATCATGTGGCCTGGAACTCGGAGGGAGGTCTTGTCAGCGGCCGAATCATCAAGGTTCATACCCGCGATACCGACTACAAGGGATATACGCATCATGCGAGTCCGGAGGATCCCCAGTATGAAATCAAGAGCGACAAGACCGATCACATCGCGATTCACAAGGGCGGCGCGCTGAAGAAGACGCCTGAACGGAAGTACAGATGACAGCGCCCGTCGATCAGAGACACGCCGACGCTGCCGGCAACCATTCGGGCCCGGAGCATTTCGACACCGGCGTCGAAGAGGGCGCGCCGGTTCGATCGCACCGTCCCGTTTTTCTCAACCTGATGCGGATCCAGATGCCGGTCGGTGCGCTGACCTCGATCGGCCATCGGATCAGCGGTGTCGTTCTCGCGGCAAGCGTTCCGGCAGCCGTCTATCTGCTCGGCCTTTCGCTGGGCGACGAAGCCGGCTTCGCGCAGGTGATGGCGCTGTTCGGGGAGTTCGCCTTCAAGGGCGCGGTGGTCATCGTGGTCTGGGCGCTTGCCCACCACGTGCTTGGCGGCGTGCGCCATCTGCTGAGCGATGTCGACATCGGTTCGCCGCTGCGGGTGGCGCGCCGCAGTGGCTGGTTCGTGAACCTGGCCGGCGTCGCCGTGGCGCTGTTCGCGGCTGGAGTCATGTGGTGAGAGTGCGATTGACCGGCCTGAAGGCCTGGTGGGTGCAACGCGTGAGCGCGGTCTACTTGCTGCTCTTCGTCTTGTTCCTGCTCTATTCCTTCGCACTGCAGCCGCTGCAGGCCTTCCCTCGGTGGCATGCCTGGATGGCTCGGCCAGGCACGTCGGTCGCCTTCCTTGTCTTCTTCGCGGCACTGCTGGGGCACATGTGGGTCGGCCTGCGCGATGTGCTGCTCGACTATGCCCGGCCGGCCGCCGTGCGCCGTCTCTTGCTCGCCGTGGTCGCCTTCGGCTTGCTCGGCCTGGGCATCTGGCTCCTGTGGATCCTGCTCCGATTGCAGGGTTGAGCGGGAACGCGCCACGGCAACGATCAACGGAGTGGTCATGAAGCTTTCGATCTCCCGCTACGACCCTGAAAGCGACAAGAAGCCCTACCTGCAGGACTACGAGATCGAACTCGTCGCGACCGACCACATGCTTCTGGATGTGCTGCTGCGGGTCAAGGCGCAGGACAACACCCTGTCGTTCAGGAAGTCGTGCCGCGAAGGCGTGTGCGGTTCCGATGCGATGAACATCAACGGCCGTAACGGCCTGGCCTGCATCACGCGAGTGAGCGAATTGCGCGAGCCGGTGGTGATTCGCCCCTTGCCGGGCTTTCCGATCATTCGCGATCTGTTCGTCGACATGACGCTGTTCTTCAAGCAGTACCACTCGATCAAGCCTTACCTCGTCAATGACGAGCCGCCGCCCGAGCGCGAACGCCTGCAATCGCCGGCCGAGCGCGACAAACTGGACGGCGCCTACGAGTGCATCCTGTGCGCCTGCTGCAGCAGCCAATGTCCCTCGTACTGGTGGAACCCGGACAAATTCGTCGGCCCTGCTGGCCTGATCCAGGCATATCGCTTCATCTTCGACAGCCGTGACCGTGCAACCCAGGAGCGGCTCGACGACCTGGACAACGATCCCTACCGATTGTTCCGCTGCCGCACCATCATGAATTGCGCCGAGGTTTGCCCGAAGGGGCTTGAGCCGGTCCACGCGATCGAGCGGATCCGGCTGAAGATCGCAGCCGTGACGGAACACGTCGGCGGGCTCGACGTGCACCCGCCGATCTCGCCGCGTTAGGTGTCCGCCGCAATCCGGCAGCGAGGCGCGTGCGTCGCCTCGAAGGCGGATCGACTGCGACTCGCGAGGAGGGTTTCCGACCACCGTCCGTGTCAGGGACTTGACCTCACGATAAGATCTAAATCAAGTAGACCTTCAGGAGCATGCGTCGCCGCGATAGCAGCGTGCCGCATGGCCCCCGAAGCGCATCCGTCAACGAGATTATCCGAATGCCGTCACCCGAGCTCTGCGCCGAGACAGAAGTCGCCGAACTGGTCACCAGTTTTTACGCCAAGGTGCGCGACGATGCGGTCCTCGGCCCCATCTTCGAACGCCACATCGCCGACTGGAACCTGCACATGCCGAAGATGATCGCGTTCTGGTCGGCAGCGCTGTGCGGATCGAAGAACTACCGGGGCAACCCGATGGTGGTGCACCGCGCGCTGCCCGACCTCACGTACTCGATGTTCGAGCGCTGGCTCGATCTCTTTCATGAATCGGCGAGCGTGTTGGAGAACCGGGCGATGACCGAGCGCGCGGTCGAGTTGTCGCAGCGAATCGCCCAGAGTCTCTGGTACGGCTATCAGCTGCGGCGCGAGCCCGACCGAATCCCGGCGTCGCTGCCGCGAGGGGTAGAGCCATCGCAACCTTTTACGCTGCCGCAATGACCGTGTGCAGCCTCGTCGATCCGGAAGTACCCGCACCGCACGCCAGCGGGGCGCCGAGCCTGCGAGCATTTCTCGAGCTCGCGTTTCGGCCGCTGTATCTGGGCGGCGTGGCCTGGGCGCTGATCGCGATCGCAATCTGGGTATATGCGCCGCAAATACTGACCGGCCCGCTTCAGGGCATCGCCTGGCACGCCCATGAAATGCTCTGGGGCTTCATCGCAACGATCGCAGTCGCCTTCCTGATGACGGCGGGCGCGAACTGGACCGGCCTCAATCCGCTGCAGGGCAGGGCGCTCGGCATCGCCTGCGGTCTCTGGCTGGTCGCCCGCGTCGGCTTCCTCTCAGGTGGCGACGAAGTGTTCTGGTGCGCGGCCGCGGCCGAGCTCGCGTTCTTCGTCTTGGCCGCGGTAGCGATGATGCGGGCGGTATATCGCGCCCGGAACGCCCGCAATTACGCGGTGCCGTGGCTCATCGTCGGCCTGGCCGCAGCCGACGGGTTGTACCTGCTCGCCGCGCGCAGCGGCGACTTCGCGCTCCTGTTGCAGCGCCTCAACGCCGGGCTGTTGGTGATGGCGCTGATCGCGCTGCTGATCACCCGCCGCGTGATTCCGTTCTTCGCGATGCGCGCAGTCGCCGGCCTGAAGCTGCCGATGCAAACGCGCACCGGACAGATCCAGCTCGGCGTCTGTGTCTTCGCCGTGATCTGCCTGCTCGCGGGGCTGTGGCTGCCGACCGCCATCGCCCTCGGCATCGCCGGCGCGTTGTCGCTGCTGCAGTTGCTGCGGTGGAGACCGTACGCGGTCCGCGGCTATCCGCTGCTGTGGATCCTCTACGCCGGCTATGCCGGCCTGGGCGTCGGCCTGGTGATGGCTGCATGCGCAGCCGCCGGTGCCAACCTGCCGCTGGCGCTGCCGGTGCACATGATCGCGATGGCGGGTTTCTCGGTGCTGATCATCGGCATGGTCACGCGCACCGCGCTCGGCCACCTCGGCCGGCCGCTCGTCACCGATCGCAGCATGCTCGCGAGCTACCTGCTGATGCTCGCGGCGTTGGCGCTGCGCCTGGCTGCGATCGCGCCTTCGGCCTTCACCCAGCCCGCGTTGCAACTGTCGGCGGCGGCGTGGATCGCGGCGCTCGCGCTCTACCTCTGGCGATTCGCGCCGCTGCTGATCCGGCCGCGCGCATGACGACGCGAAGCGCCGATTTCACGAACCGGAGTCCGCCATGCGCCTGACGACGATGACCGACTATTCGATGCGCCTGCTGATGTACGTCGCCCAACACCCCGAGCGCCTGTGCACGATCGCGGAGGTGGCGCGCGCCTACGACATTTCCGAAGCGCACTTGATGAAGATCACGCATCAGCTCGGCCTCTGCGGCTGGCTCGAGACGGTGCGCGGCAAGGGCGGTGGCATGCGCCTCGCGGCTGCGCCCGCCGACATCAACCTCGGTGCCGTGGTGCGCAGCATCGAACCCGACTTCTTCCTCGTCGACTGCCTCGGCAGCGACACCGCGTGCCTGCTGGCCGGGAGTTGCCAGTTGACAAGCATCGTCAGTGGCGCCTTGCAGAGTTTCATGCAGCACCTCGACCGCCACAGCCTCGCCGATCTGCTGCCAGCCACCGCGAAAGCCGTGGCCAAGCCGAAGTCGGTGACCCGGCCGGTGACCTTCGGCAGGCGGTTCACCGTGGCCGCGAGCTGAGCCGCCGGCAGGTGGCGAGCACGCCGCGCAAAGATTTATTGATACGGACTCTCAAAGGAATCCAGCCATGACCATCACCCTGACCGAAGCCGCGGCCGAACAGATCCGCAGCCAGATCGCCAAGCGCGGCAAAGGCCTGGGCCTGCGCGTCGGCGTCAAGAGCGTCGGCTGCTCCGGCTTCGCCTACACCTACGAGCTCGTCGACGACCTGCCTGTCGGCGACCATTTGTTCGAAGGCCATGGCGCCAAGCTGGCGGTCGACCCGAGGAGCCTCGCGTTCATCGACGGCTCCCGCTTCGACTTCGTCAGCGAAGGGATGAACAAGGCATTCAAGGTCGACAACCCGAATGTCGACAGCACCTGCGGCTGCGGCGAGAGCTTCAACCTGAAGGCCGGGGCCGGCCAGGGAACGAGCGCATGAGCCCCGCCCGGCCGCCCGAAGGGGCTCATTCGCGCTCGGCGGGATCGGCCGAAGGCCGTAGGGTGCACCAGTGAGCGCCCTGCTGCAAAGCCTCGTGAGCCAGCCCTACAAGCATGGCTTCGTCACCGACATCGAATCGGATGTCGCCGCCAAGGGCCTGAACGAAGACACGATCCGGCTGATCTCGGCGAAGAAGCACGAGCCCGAGTGGCTGCTCGAGTTTCGTCTGAAGGCCTTTCGCCACTGGCTGACGCTGACCCCGCCAGAGTGGGCCAATGTCAAGTATCCGAAGATCGATTTCCAGGCCATCAGCTACTACTCGGCACCGAAGGCCAAGCAGAAGCTCGCCAGCATGGACGAGGTCGATCCCGAGCTGCTGCGCACGTTCGAGAAGCTCGGCGTGCCGATGCACGAACGCGCGACGCTGGCCAACGTCGCCGTCGACGTGATCTTCGACAGCGTCTCGGTCGTGACGACCTACAAGGCCAAGCTCGCCGAGGTCGGCATCGTCTTCGGCTCGATCTCGGAGGCGGTGCAGAACCATCCGGAGCTGGTGAGGAAGTATCTCGGCACCGTCGTGCCGAGCGGTGACAACTACTACGCGGCGCTGAATTCGGCGGTCTTCACCGACGGCTCGTTCTGCTACATCCCGAAGGGCGTCAAGTGCCCGATGGACCTGTCGACCTACTTTCGCATCAACACCGAGGAAACCGGGCAGTTCGAGCGCACGCTGATCGTCGCCGAGGAGGGTGCGTCGGTGTCCTACCTCGAAGGCTGCACCGCGCCGAAATTCGACACCAACCAGCTGCACGCCGCGGTCGTCGAGCTGGTCGCGCTGGCCAACGCCGACATCAAGTACTCGACGGTGCAGAACTGGTACGCGGGCGACGAGATCGGCCTGGGCGGCATCTACAA
Organism: Rhizobacter sp.; assembly: GCA_043732605.1. GTDB lineage: Bacteria > Pseudomonadota > Gammaproteobacteria > Burkholderiales > Burkholderiaceae_C > Schlegelella_A. Next base: position 9,593 of record JAYTHL010000138.1, read on the forward strand.
CTTCGTCACCAAGCGGGGCCTGTGCAAGGGCGTGAATTCGCGCATCTCTTGGACCCAGGTCGAGACTGGTTCGGCGATCACATGGAAATACCCCTCGTGCGTACTGGTTGGCGACAACTCGGTCGGCGAGTTCTACTCCGTCGCGGTGACGAACCACCGCCAGCAAGCCGACACCGGCACGAAGATGATCCACATCGGCAAGAACACCCGCAGCACGATCGTCAGCAAGGGCATCTCCGCCGGCCAGTCGAACAACAGCTACCGCGGCCTGGTCAAGATCCTGCCGACCGCGACGGGTGCACGCAACTATTCGCAGTGCGACTCGATGCTGATCGGCGATCGGTGCAGCGCCAATACCTTCCCGTACATCCACGTGCGCAACCAGGGCGCCCAGGTCGAGCACGAGGCCTCGACCTCGAAGATCGGCGAAGACCAGTTGTTCTACTTCGCGCAGCGCGGCATCGGCGCCGAGGAGGCCGTCTCGATGATCATCAACGGCTTCTGCAAGGACGTGTTTCGCCAGCTGCCGATGGAGTTCGCGGTCGAAGCGACCAAGCTGCTCGGCCTCAAGCTCGAAGGGAGCGTCGGATGATCCTGCAGGACAGCCAGACGCTGCTGGACGTGCGCGGCTTGCACGCGACCGTCAATGGCACCGAGATCCTCAAGGGCCTCGACTTCGCGGTGAAGCGCGGCGAGGTGCACGCGATCATGGGGCCGAACGGTTCGGGCAAGAGCACCTTCGCCAAGGTGCTCGCCGGCCACACCGCCTACGAGGTGACGGCCGGCGAAATCCGGTACGAAGGCCGCAATCTGCTCGGGATGGCACCCGAAGCGCGGGCCCGCGCCGGCATCTTCCTCGCGTTCCAGTATCCGATCGAGATCCCCGGCGTCGGCAACAGCCAGTTCCTGCGTCTGGCCTACAACACCGTGCAGGCCGAACGCGGCAAGGACGAGCTCGATCCGCTCGAGTTCGATGACCTCGTGCGCGAGAAGATGAAGCTGCTCGAGATGAGCCCCGAATTCCTGGGTCGCAGCGTCAACGAAGGCTTTTCGGGCGGCGAGAAGAAGCGCAACGAGATCCTGCAGATGGCGCTGCTCGAACCGACGTTGGCGATCCTCGACGAAACCGATTCGGGCCTCGACATCGACGCGCTGCGAGTCGTCTCCAAGGGCGTCAATCACCTGACGAGCAAAGACAACGCCGTCGTGCTCGTGACGCACTACCAGCGGCTGCTGAACTACATCGTTCCCGACTACGTGCACGTGATGGAGGGCGGGCGCCTCGTCAAGACCGGCGGCAAGGAGCTCGCGCTCGAGCTCGAGGAACGCGGCTACGACTGGATCGAGGCCGAAGCGAAGGCGAGGGCGCCGACCCGGGGAGTCTCGCCGTGAGCACCGATGTCGTCGCCGCGCGGGGTTACCTCACCGATCTGCTCGCCGGTCATGCGCAACCGCCCGTCTCGCTGGCATCGCCGGTATCAAAGAAGCCGGCCTGGCTCAAGGCGCTGCGTGCCGAGGCGACCGAGCGGGTCGGCGTGCTCAAGATGCCGATCCCGCACGACGAGGCCTGGCGCTTCACCGACATTTCGGCGCTGACCCGGCAGTCGTTTCATCCGCTACGCACACCGACCTCCTTGCAGGCCGGCGATATCGAGCGCTTTCACATCGATGAGGCGACGACGCGCCTGGTCTTCGTCGATGGCGTCCACGCGCCGCAGCTCTCGAGCGTCGGCGTCGGCGGCGCTGGTCCCGGCGGCGCTGCAATCGTCGTCGGCAATCTGGCCTCAGCCATCGCGACAAATGGCTCGACCGTTCAGGCGCATCTGGGCCGCCATGCGGCCTTCCACGACCAGCCGTTCGCGGCGCTGAACAGCGCGTTCCTGCACGACGCCGCGGTGATCATCGTTCCGCGCGACACCTCGGCGGCGACACCGGTGCATCTGCTCTTCATCGCGACGCAGCCGCAACTCGCGGCGCACCCGCGCGCGTTGCTCGTTGCCGGGCCCGGCAGCGCGGTGACGCTGATCGAAGACTATGTCTCGCTGCATGAAGACGCGTACTTCACCAACTCGGTCGTCGAGGTCGCGCTCGGCGCGAACGCGGCGGTCGAGCACGTGCGCGTGCAACGTGAGAGCGTCCAGGCCTTCCACATCGCCAGCTGTGCGGTGTCGCTCGCCCATGCGAGCCGCTACCACTCGGTCAACGTCGCCCTCGGCGCGAGGATCTCCCGGGTGGCGTTCGAGGTGCGGCAAACCGGGGCGGCGACCGAGTGCTCGCTCGATGGCCTGGCGTTGATCGGCGAACGCCAACTCGCCGACACGCACACCTTCATCGATCACGCCAAGCCGCACGGCGTGAGCCGCCAGCTGCACAAGACGATCGTCGACGGCGCCGCGCACGCGGTCTTCAGCGGCAAGGTGATGGTTCGCCCGGGCGCACAGCGAACCGATTCGGCGCAGTCGAGCCGCAACCTGCTGCTGTCGGCCAAGGCAGTGGTCGACACCCTGCCTCAGCTCGAGATCTTCGCCGACGATGTCAAGTGCACGCACGGCGCAACGGTCGGCCAGCTCGACAGCGAAGAAGTTTTCTACCTGCGCAGCCGCGGCCTTTCGGAAGCGGCGGCACGCAACCTGTTGACCTACGCCTTCGGTGCCGAGGTCATCGACCGCATTCCGGTCGCCTCCCTGCGCCGCCGCCTCGAGCGGAGCGTGCTCGAACAGACGACACGCCAGCAATGACGGCGCTCCCGACGATGTCCGCAAAATCATCGACGCTGGCAACGCCGCCGGCGCTGTCAGGCACCCGGCCCGAACCCGGGGCCATGCCGGCGCGGGCGTTCGACATCGAGCGAATCCGCGCTGACTTCCCGATCCTGAAACTTCAGGTCGCCGGCAAGCCGCTCGTCTATCTCGACAACGCCGCATCGAGCCAGATGCCGCAAGCGGTGATCGACCGCCTGGTGCGTTACCAGACCACGGAGCACGCCAACATCCATCGCGCGGTGCACCACCTCTCGGAGACGGCCACCGCCGGGTACGAGGCCGCACGGGGAAAGCTCCAGCGCTTCATCAACGCCCGGGAGGCGCGCGAAGTGATCTTCACGAGCGGCACGACCGACGGCATCAACCTGGTGATGCAGGGCTGGGGCCGCAAGTTTATCGGCGCCGGTGACGAGATCATCCTGACCGTCCTCGAACACCACTCGAACATCGTGCCGTGGCAGATGCTCGCAACCGAAAGGGGCGCCACGATCCGCGTCGTCCCGATCAACGACGCCGGCGAATTGCAACTGGACGACTACGAATCGCTTTTCAACGAACGTACCCGCTTCGTCGGCGTCGGCCACATCTCGAATGCGCTCGGCAGCATCAACCCGGTCAAACGGATGATCGCGTTCGCGCACGCACGCGGTGTTCCGGTGCTGGTCGACGGCGCCCAGGCCGCGCCGCACCTCGCGGTCGATATGCAGGATCTGGACTGCGACTTCTATGCCTTCTCGGGCCACAAGATGTGCGGCCCGACCGGCATCGGCGTGCTCTACGGCCGCGCCGCGCTGCTGGAGGCGATGCAGCCCTTCAAGGGCGGCGGCGACATGATCCACACCGTGACATTCGAGAAGACGACCTACAACACGATCCCGCACAAGTTCGAGGCCGGGACACCGCCGATCGCCGCGGCCATCGGCCTCGGCGCCGCCGTCGACTATCTTTCGGCGATCGGCATGGCACAGGTCGCGGCGCACGAGCATGAATTGCTGCGCCGTGCGAGCGAACGGCTGCGCGAGCTGCCCGGCGTGCGCCTTATCGGCACGGCCGCCGACAAGGCCGCAGTGCTCTCGTTCGCGGTCGAGGGCATTCATCCCCACGATGTCGGCACCTTGTTGAACCAGGAAGGGATCGCGGTGCGCACCGGCCACCATTGCGCGCAACCCTTGATGAAACGACTCGGTGTGGCCGCGACCTCGCGCGCATCGTTCGCGTTCTACAACTCGCTGGCCGAGGTCGACGCGCTCGTCGCCGGCATCCGCGTCGTGCAGAAGGTGTTCGCGTGATCGCCGACCCGAAGGGGCTGTACCAGGAAGTGATCCTCGATCACAACAGGAAGCCGCGCAACTACGGCACGCTCGAACACGCGAGCCACCGCGCCGAGGGGCTGAATCCGCTTTGCGGCGACCACATCCACGTGGCCCTCGATCTCGCCGGCGACAAAGTCGAGGCCATCGCGTTCCAGGGCGAATCGTGTGCGATCTGCAAGGCCTCAGCGTCGATGATGACGGTGGCGGTCAAGGGCAAGAGCCGGAGCGATGCCCAGACGCTGATCGGCGAGTTCGTCGCCATGGCCACCGGCCGCCTCGACCCGCAGGGCAGCCTACACATCGGCCGGCTCGCGGTATTCGCGGGCATCAGCGAACTGCCGATGCGAGTGAAGTGCGCCATCCTGCCCTGGCACACGCTGCGAGCCGCGTTCAACGCCCTCGCCACCACGTCTACCGAGGCCGATGCGGACCCGATGCAGACGCCGCTCGGCGACGCCTGAGGCTGAACGCCGCCGCATCCAGGACATTGAAATGCCGAAGATCGCCGACATCGAAGACACGCCGAATCCGAACGCGCAGAAATTCATCCTCCACGAGCCACTGACCTGGGGCGTGACGCGCTCTTTCGAAAACGCCGAGCAAGCTGAAGGCGACGATTTGGCGCGGGCGCTGTTCGCGATCGAGCACGTCACCAACGTTTTCTATGTCGACCGCTGGCTCACCGTCACCCAGGACGGCAACGCCGACTGGAAACAGCTCGCACGGAAGATCGCCATTCCGTTGCGGGCCGCGCCGGCGGCGAGCGATCAATCGGCCGCGGCGGTGGTCGCGGCGCAGGCGTCGTTTGCCCATCTGAGCGAGCACGACCAGGACCGCCTCGATGCGATCACCTTGCTGCTCGACGAGCAGATCAGGCCCTATTTGCAGGGCGATGGCGGCGACCTGCACGTGCTCGGGCTGGAGGGTGACCGCCTCGTCGTCCACTACCAGGGTGCGTGCGGCACCTGCCCGAGCTCGATCTCGGGGACGCTGCGGGGCATCGAGAATCTGCTCCGGACGATCGAGCCCGAGATCGAAGTCGTCGCCGCTTAGGGGGCCTAGCAAAGCGGCCACTCTCGGCCCATGTGCGATCGAATCCGTGCAACCGGCGGTAGGCGCCGCAGTAGTTCGTCGGGCGCACCCGAAGCGCGATCGCCGGCACGTGATACATGACCTCGACCTCGACCTCGACCTGGTTGATGCCGATCTGCTGCAGCGCGGCGAAGTCGATGCGCCCGTCGACGTGCTTCTCGCGTTGATAGGCGCGCATCGCCAGCATCCGTACGAGGGCACGCACGACAGGCACCGTGTCGGCTGCATGCGCTTGCGTCCAGCCCCTGATCGCGATCAGCTTGCGCAACATGACCATCAGTTCGGCCCGCAACGTCAGAACCGCGACTTCCTCGGGTCCGCGAACACGTTGCCGGATGACCTGGTGATTCTGGACTTCATCTCTTTGCCACCTCTGCATAGCGCTTCGCTGCCAACTCGATATCCGTTTGCGCCGTGCTTGGCGTCTTCTTGCCGAATGCGTGCAACACGTAGACGAGTTCGTTTTGAACTTGCCATGGTTCGAACTCTGCAGCATGTTTCGCCTCCGTTGGCATCGAGGCTTTGTTCACCAGTGCGCTGGGTCTGGTTGCGCCCTGGGAGGTGGACAAGGTCGATCTCGATACCGCGCGTCGTCGCATCGAGTTCGAGGTGCACTGCTTGGCCAAGCTGCTCGCGTGCCCGCATTGCGGCGTGGCCGACCAACGCATCCATGACCGATTGCGTTGCTCGTGGCGGCACCTGGACTTCTTCCAGTTCGAGGCCTGGTTGCATGCCCAGGTGCCGCGCGTGGCGTGCACCGGTTGCGGCAAGGCCAGTCAGGCCGGCGTGCCGTGGGCACGCGAAGGCTCGGGCGGCACCGCGCTGTTCGAGGCGCTCGCGCTGGCGCTGTGTCGGGCCCACGGCGGGGACCCCGAGCAAGTGCGCCATGTGTGAGAGGACATGAGTGCGGCCTATGCCAAGGGGGTTGGCATGGCCTTGCCCAATCCGGCTATCAGCCACGACCCCTTCCACGTCGTGGCGATGGCCGCCGATGCGATGGAAAAGGTGCGCTAGGCCGAGTTGCGCGACGAACCACAAGCCGGGGCCAAGGCCCTGGGCACGACCGAACGCAAGACCATCGAGGGCCTGATGTGGGGCATGCACAAGAACCCGGGCGGCTGGACGCTCATGCAGACCAACGCGATGCACTGGCTGCAACATTCGAGCTTGGAGAGTGCGCGGGCATGGCGGCTGAAGATGGCACTGCGCGAGGTCTATGCGCGTGCGACAGCAAGCAACGACGCGCTGCTGGCACGCACTGACTTGAACGCATGGCTGAGCTGGGTCAAGCGCTGCCGGCTTGAGCCGTTCAAGAAGCTGGCCAAGACGATTGCCGAGCGCGCCGAGGCCGTCGTGCGGGGAATGATCGACAACCGATCCAACGCCATCGCTTACCTGCGCATGTCCAAGCTCAAGGATCTGCCAGCTCATCCGTTTGCCCCGGCTGCACAGAAATGAGATCGTTGCGTTCCACACCAAACGGCATAGAGCCAGCCAATCGAGGTTGAGCTTGCGCATCTTTTCGTCTACAAGAGTTCAGTGCGGCAACTTCTCAATCTTTGAACAGAGCGGAGGTGAAAGAGCTGGTGCCTCCAACGTCGGAAACATGCCGGCAGGCTGACTGAATGCCTCCGCGGTCCGGGGCCAGGAATCGGCCAAGAGCTGTCGGTGGCCAAGGTCAGCGAACGGGCAGCCAACCGACGTGGGCCTACAGCCAGTTCAGCGGACTACGTTCGCCTCGCCCTGTGTTGGGCAGTTGAGCGTAGTGCAGCGTTTGCGCCCGTCGGCGTGTCGGCTTGACAGATAGCGGGGGCGGATCCACGACCCAGGCAATGCGGTCGAGCGGCGCAGTTCGCGTTGACGCGAATTTGCACGAAAGCCGGTGTTCTGAGAGGCACCATTAAATGCGCAGTCCGTCACAGGAACTTGTTCCTCATCGGCCGACGTGTTCAGGCAATCCGTAGCTCCGATCCGCTAGCACTCGCACGGCTGTGACCGCGAGCGACTTTTGACCGCCCGCAGCGACATTGTCGTTTGAGTGCCCGCTGCCGCGGCCGATAAACCGGAATGTCTAACCAAGCTGCACGACGCTGGTCCGATCTTGTTTGGACGTGCGAAGCGAAAAAACGCATCCGGCTGCAGCAATGGTCTCTCGCGCTGGCGATCTACCTTGCCTGTGCGGCCGTTATGGGTGTGATGTCACGTCTCGGTGTCGTCTCCGGAGTAAGCGTGATGATCTGGCTCGGCGGGGTTTTCAGCGGCGTGGGCGTCTTCTACGTGCTCATTCGGAGCGGTTGGAGCGAACGCTTTGCTGACGCCGCACTCACCCAGCCGCAGATCGCCTTCGGCCTTTGCACGGTCCTGTTGGGCTACTGGATTGAGAGTGAGATCCGATATCTCGGCCCAATCCCGCTGATGG
>JAYTHL010000139.1:0-1700 GCA_043732605.1 Rhizobacter sp.
TCGCCTCAGGCCTGCCAGACGCCGTAGCCGGCCTCGCGCAAGGCGATGCCGAGCTCGACCTCCATGTCGCGCGCGCCGTCGTACGGCATCGGGTTGTAGACGGCGTAGAGCTGCGGCAGCAGGCGCAGGCCGAACTCGAAGACGAAGCGGTTGGCCTGGATGCCGGACTTGTGCCGGTCGAAGCGCAGGTCCGGGTCGAGCCCGGTCATGCCGACGTAGACGAAGGGCTTGCCGAGCGCGTGGTCGGGATTGGCGCGGCGGAAGGCGGCGACGTTCCAGACCCGGTCGTCGAGCTCGACCACGTACACGCTGTAGCGGTGCGAGCGGGGCCGCCGCTTCGCGGCGTTCACGCCAGCGCGCCCGCCGACCTCAGGCGCAGGGGACGATCTTGAACTCGACCCGGCGGTCGAGCACGTCGAAGCTGTTGTCGGTGCCGCTGCCGACGATGTTCTGGCGAAAGCCCATGCCCTCGGCGCGCGTGCGCGCAGCAAGCTCGGGCGCCTCCTGCGCCAGGCGCTGGCGCACGTAGGCGGCGCGCTTGAGCGACAGGGCGTCGTTGATCGGCGCCGGGCCGCTGTGGCTGGTGTGGCCGAGGATCGCCATGCAGCTCTTCGAGCTCACCGCCTCGCGCGCGATCTGGCGCAGCCACATGCCGTACGAGCCGCTGATCTTCGGGTCGGCCCAGAACTCGACGCTGCCCGGGTTGAAGAGGAACTTCACGCCGAGCTCGTTGTAGGCGATGCCGAGGGCGACGATCCGTCCGAACGCCTCCTCGGCCTCGGCCGTGCGGCCGAGCTTCATGTTCGACAGGTAGATGCCGCTCTGCACGCGCAGCTGCTCGCCCTGCGGCGTCGACAGGGCCGTGCGGTAGGTGCCGAGCGCGTCCTGGTACTTCTCGGCGTTGTAGAGCGAGGTCGCTTCGCTGATCACGCTGGCCGCGCCGATGCGCTCCATGTAGTACGGATCGGCGCGCTGGCCTGCGGCCGTCGTGGTCGTCTTCGCGTAGCCCTCGACGACCTTGTCCTTGATCAGGATCGGGCTGTCCTTGTAGTAGCGCGAGGGCGTGCTGTCGAGGTTGTCCTCGCTCGACAGGGCCGATGCCTGCGCCACGACGAGCCCGCTCTTCAGGTCGGTGAGGGCGAGGCTGAGGCGCACGGCGGTCTTGCCGATCGGCCCCGGCACGCGCGCCATCGTGCCGGTGAGCAGGTACTGGGCGCGCGCGAGGTTCGCCGATTGGAACGGCAGGAACTCGAACTGCGGATAGTTGTTGCCGATCCGCTGCGTGACGCGGCGCTCGAACAGCGCCGTCGTCTCTGTCTGCTGGCCGGTGATCGTGTCGAGCATCGGGTCGAGGACGATCGTGCGCTTGGGCAGCTTCGGATCGGGCTTCGAGAGCAGGCCCTCGATGCGCGCCAGGAACGCCGGCAACCGCCCGGTCTGGGCGACGAGGGAATCGGTTGCGTCGGCTGCGGCCTTCTCGAAGGTCTGCGGCCCGGATGCCGAGCACGACGCGAGCAGGCCGGCGGCCGCGACGACGAGCGCCGCACCCCAGCCGCGCGGCACGAGCCGCCAGGGAGAAGGGTTCATTTGCATTCTTTCTTGAAGAACTCGGTCTCGGCGACGGTGATCTTTTCGAGCGAGGCCTTCTGCAGGATCTCGATGCAGCGCGCCTCGCGCTGGACCGGATCGGTGGATGCGAC
>JAYTHL010000140.1:0-1699 GCA_043732605.1 Rhizobacter sp.
GAGGTGCTCAACAAGCCGGGTTCTCTCAGCAGCGCCGAGTACGCGACCATCATGACCCACCCCGAGCGCGGCCGCGACCTGCTCGTCGCGGCCGGCGACGTGGGCGAGATCGCGATCGACGTCTGCTTCCATCACCACGAGCGTCCCGACGGCCGCGGCTATCCCGAAGGCCTGTCGGGCACGGCGCTCAGCCGGCACGCGCGCATGGGCGCGGTCTGCGACGTCTACGACGCCATCACGTCGAACCGACCCTACAAGGACGGCTGGGATCCGGCCGAGTCGATCGCACGGATGAGCGACTGGACGCTGAAGGGCCAGTTCGATCCGGCCATCTTCCAGGCCTTCGTCGAATCGATCGGCATCTATCCGACCGGCTCGCTGGTGCGCCTGCAGTCGGGGCGGCTCGCGATCGTCGCCGAGCAGAACGCGGCGTCGGCGCTCAAGCCCAAGGTCAAGGTCTTCTTCTCGACGAAATCGCAGATGCCGATGGCGCCCGAGATCATCGACCTCGGCCGCCAGGGCTGCGTCGAGCGCATCGTCGGCCGCGAATCGAACGACAAGTGGAAGTTCCCGCACCTCGACGAGATGGTGCCAGGCTACGACGAGTTGCGCATGGGCCTGGCCAGCAGCAAGAAATGAACGCGCGCCGAGCGCTCGCGAGCGCCGTTCCGGCCGGGCGCTCGTCGGGCGTCGAAGCCGGGCCCGGCTTCGGAGCCGACGACTTCGAGCGGGCGCGCGCGCTCATCCACCGCAAGGCCGGCATCAGCCTGCACTCCGGCAAGCAGGCGATGGTCTACAGCCGCCTGTCGCGGCGACTGCGCGACCTCGGCCTCGACTCTGTGCGCGACTACCTCGACCGCCTCGAGGCGCTCCGCGGCGACGCGGCCGAGCCCGAGTGGCAGGAGTTCGTCAATTGCCTGACGACCAACCTCACCGCGTTCTTCCGCGAGGAGCATCACTTCCCGATCCTCGCAGCCGAGCTCGCAGCGCGTGCGCGCGAGCCCGTTCGGATCTGGTGCAACGCCGCCTCGACGGGCGAGGAGCCCTACTCGCTGGCGATGACCGTCATCGAATCGCTCGGCCCGACCGCGAACGTGGGCATCGTCTGCACCGACATCGACACGAACGTGCTCGCGACTGCAGAGCGCGGTGTCTACGACGCCGGCGCCAAGGGCCTCGACGCGACGCGCCTGAAGCGCCACTTCCTGCGCGGCTCGGGCGCGAACGCAGGCAAGGTCATGGTCAAGCCGGAGCTGCGCCGACTGGTCGAGTTCAGGATCTGCAACCTGACCGACACGACGTGGTCGCCCGGTGCGCCGTTCGACTTCGTCTTCTGCCGCAACGTCATGATCTACTTCGACGCGCCGACCCAGCGCGCGGTGCTCGAGCGCATGCACCAGGTCGTCCGGCCCGGTGCCCTCCTCTTCGCCGGTCACTCCGAGAACTTCAACGACTCGCGCGACCTGTTCAGGCTGCGCTCCAAGACGGTCTACGAGCGTGCGTGACGGCGCGCGGCTCGAGACGCTCCGGGCCCGGCCGAAGAAGCCCGGCGAGGCGTCGTTCTTCTGGTACGACGCGCACTTCTCGAGCGAGGCGGTCAAGGTCCTGCCCGGCGAGTACTACGCGGCGAGCGAAGACATCCTCGTCATGACGACGCTCGGCTCGTGCATCGCCGCCTGCCTCTGGGACCGGCACGCGC
>JAYTHL010000141.1:0-5917 GCA_043732605.1 Rhizobacter sp.
AGCGACAGCGCGAACGTGGCCGGATTGAAGCCGTTCTCGCCCGACGCCGGAAGGTTGATGAAGTTGGTGTCGCTGGCCGTGACGCCGGTCGTGCCGTTCTGCAGGGTCTGCGACTGGACGGCGTTCAGGTTGCCGCCGATCGTGACCCGCGTGTCGCCGTTGACGCCGTAGCCCGGGATCCCGCCGCGCACGCCGCGCAGATCGGCCGCGCCGAGCCGGATGCCGAGCGAGCGGCCGAAGCTGTCGTCGGCAATGACGATCCGCGACTCGATCAGCACCTGCCGTACCGCAATGTCGATCTTCGAGATCAGCGACTGCACTTCCTCGAGCTTCGACGGAATGTCGCTCACGAAGAGCTGGTTGGTGCGGGTCTCGAACACAACGCTGCCGCGCGTCGAGAGGATGCGTGAGGCCGTGCCGCCGCCGCCGGTGCCGCCCTGGCCCGTCAGGCCCTTGGCGATGTCTTCGGCCTTTGCGTAGTTGAGCTGGAACGACTGCGTGCGCAGCGGCTCGAGCGCGGCGATCTGCTGCTTGGCCTCGAGCTCGATCTTTTCCTTGGCGTTGAGCTCGTCCTTCGGCGCGATCAGGATCACGTTGCCCGACTTGCGCAGGCCCAGGTTCTTGGCCTGCAGGATGATGTCGAGGGCCTGGTCCCAGGGAACGTCCTTCAGCCGCAACGTGACGTTGCCGGTGACGGTATCGCTGGTGACGACGTTGAAGTTGGTGAAATCGGCGATGACCTGCAGCAGCGCCCGGACTTCGATGTTCTGGAAGTTGAGCGACAGCTTCTCGCCAGCGTAGCCCGTGCCCTGCACGAGCTTGTTCGGATCGACCTTCTGGGCCCGCACCTCGAGCACGAACTGGTTGTCGCTCTGATAGGCGCTGTGCTCCCAGGTACCGCGCGGCTCGACGACCATGCGCACGCGGTCGCCTTGCTGCGTCGTCGTAATGCTTTGAACCGGCGTGCCGAAGTCGGTGACGTCGAGGCGGCGGCGCAGCGCGTCCGGCAGGCTCGACTTCAGGAACTCGACGACCAGGCTCTGGCCTTGCTGGCGGATGTCGACGCCGACCTGGTTGTTCGGCAGCTCGACGACGACCCGACCGGCACCGTCGGAGCCGCGCCGGAAGTCGATGTCGCGCAGCGACAGCTGGGTGCGGTTCAGGCTCTCGGCGAAGCGCGTCGTCTGGCCGCTCGAGCTCGCGAGCGTCGCCGGCGCGTTGTTGTCGAGCGAGACGACGAGCGACTTGCCGTCGATTACGGCCTTGTAGCCCGCGGGCGCCTTCAGGTTGAGGACGAGCCGGGTGCGATCGCCCGACTGGGCGATGCTCACCGAGCGGAGGTTGCCTTGATTGATCTCGACGGTGTTCTTGCCGAGCGCGTTCGACACGCCGGGCAGGTCGAGCGCGATCCGCGGCGGCGCCTGCACGGTGAAGCCGGCGGGCAGCGCGGCCAGCGGCTCGCTCAGCTCGATGCGGATCACTTCCGAGCCCGCCTGCTGCGAGCTGTTGATCGACTGGATCGAGACTTGCGACCAGGCGGGGAAGGCCGCACCGGTCATCAGCGCGAGAACGAAAAATCGCGAGCGCATGCTGGCCATCGGTTTCTCCCAAATACTTGTCATCGCGCCTTCTCCTGAAGCTGGAGGGCGCTGGAGCGCTCGATCCATTCGCCCGCCGCGTCTTGCACGATTTCGCGGTAGGCCACGTCTGTTTCGGAGATCTTGGTGATCTTTCCGTAGTTCTGGCCGAGGTAATCGCCCGGTTTGACCTGGTAAAGCAAGTTATCTACTTTCAGCAATGCGTAAGGGCGTCCGTTGCGGGTCACGCTGCCGACCATCGCCATGCTGTCGACGGGATAGGCCTCGAGCGGTTCCTTGCGCCGGTTGATCTCGGAGGCCAGCAGGGAATTCGGCTGCCTGGCCTCCTGCTTGAGCGCGACCGTCAGCTTCTGTGTGCTGAACGGCTCGACCGCGCCCAGCGCCGCGTACGGCTGCGGCGTGAACTTCTTCGGCGGTGACAGTGGCGCGACGCTCGGCTTGGCTTCGCGCTTTTGGTGCTCCATCCATTGCTGCAGCTCGTCCTGATCGCCGCTGCAGGCCGACAGCATGAAGCCGCCGACGAGCACCGAAGCCACCAGGCGGGCGCCGATCACGAGACTGCGGGTCATGGCTTGCCTCCCGTCTTCGCCTTGGCGGCCGCGGTGGTCTTCCTCATCTCTTCGATCTCGCTCTGGTCGAGGTATCGGTAAGTGCGCGCCGTCGCTTCCATCGTCAACACGCCCGACAGGTCTTTGCCCGCGGTGATGTTGAGGTTGTGCAAGGTGACGATGCGGGACAGATTGGCGATATCGGCGGCGAACGAGCCGATGTCGTGATAGCGGCCCGACACGCGGATCGCGATCGGCAACTCGGCGTAGTAGTCCTTGATCACCACCTGACCGGGCTTGAAGAGCTCGAACTGGAGGCCGCGACCGAGGCCTGCCTGGTTGATGTCGGACAGCAGCGCGTCCATTTCGGCTTTGCCCGGCAACTGCTTCTCGAGCTGGGTGACGTACTCCTCGACCTGGAGCTTCTGCTTGCGCAGCTCGCCGAGATTGACAGCCTGGGCCAGCTTGTTGCTGTAGTCGGTCTTGAGCGTCGGCTCCCTATTGCGCTCGCCGTCGAGCTCATCGTGCGCCGTCGACAGCACGACGAACCAGCCGACGACGACCATCGCCAGCGCGACGGCAGCGAACGTCAGCGTCTTCGGCAGCAGCGGCCATTGCCCGGGCTCGTTCGGGTTCAGCCCGCGGAATTGCGAGGCCGCGCCTTCGAAGACCGAATTCAGGTCGACGTTGGCAGTCTTGCTCTTGGTGGCCATGGCGATCAGGTCTTCTTGGGCGCAGCGGCCGACGCGGGCGCGCTCGCTGCGGCCGCAATCGCGCCGGCGGCGGTCGCTTGCGATGCGGCGACCGGCGTGTCCTGCGGACGCTTGACGGTCAGGCGGATGCCGAAGTCGAACAGGCGCTTCTGCTCCTTGTTCGCACCCTGCACGGTGGTCGCCTTGCTCTCGACGAGCTCGGGCTTGACCAGCCACTCGGAGTTGTAGGCAGTGTTGCGCAGCATCTCCGACACGCGCTCCTGGGTCTGGGCGATACCGGCGACGCTCAAAGTCTGGTTGTCCTGCTTGAGCGCCGTGATGTAGATGCCTTCAGGCACCTGGCGCACGAGCTCGTTGAGGACGTGGACCGGCACGTTGCGGTCGATCTGCAGGTCTTCGACCGCCTTCTGGCGCGCTTTCAGCGAGGCGATCTCGGCCTTCAGGCTGGCGATGTCCTTGATCTGGACGTCGAGCTTGGCGATTTCGGTGGTGAGAAACTCGTTGCGCTGCTTCTGGCCGGCGATCACCTGCTGGACGATCAGGTACCAGACGCCGACGATCGCGAGCCCGCACACGGCGGCGACGCCGAGACCGGCGAAGAAGGCGATCTTCTTGCGTTTGCGTCGCTCCTCGCGGTGCGGGAGCAGGTTGATCATGATCACTGCGAAAACCTCCGCATCGCCAGGCCACAGGCGGTGAGATAGGACGACGCTTCGCGGCGGAGCTTGGCTTCACGCACCGCCGAGCCGAGCTTCATGTTCTCGAACGGATTGACGACCATCGACGCGAATCCGGTGAGCTCGGTGACGCGATCCTTGAGACCCGGCAGCGTGGCGGTGCCGCCGGCGAGCATCACGTAGTGCACCTTGTGGTGCGGCGTGCTGGTGAAGAAGTACTGCAGCGCGCGGCCGATTTCCTGCGACAGGCTGTCGACGAACGGCGCGAGCAGCGAGGTCTCGTAGTCGTCGGGCAGGTCGGCGGCGAGCTTCTTCTGCTCCGCTTCTTCATACGAGAAACCGTACTGGCGCGAGATCAACTGGGTGAGCTGCGATCCACCGAAGGCCTGATCGCGGTCGTAGAGCATCTCGTCGTCGCGCAGCACCTTGAGGCTGGTGGTGTCGGCGCCGATCTCGAACAGCGCGACGAGCGCGTCACGGCCTTCGTTGGGAAGGCTCGAGACGACGCGGCTCATGGCCAGGCGCGACGCGTGCGACTCGATGTCGAGCACGGCGGGCTTCAGGCCGGCGGCCTCGGCGAGGCCCTGGCGGTCCTGGACCCGGTCCTTGCGCGACGCGGCAATCAGCACCTCGACGTCGCCCACCGACGTCGGGCTCGGGCCGATCACGCAGAAGTCGAGGCTGACCTCGTCGAGCGAAAACGGGATGTACTGGTTGGCTTCGGTCTCGACCTGGACTTCGAGCTCTTCTTCGCGCAGGCCCGCGGGAAGCATGATCTTCTTGGTGATCACGGCCGACTGCGGCATGGCCATGACGACCTGGCGCGTCTTGGTGCCGCTCTTGGTGACCAGGCGCTTCACGGCCTCGGCGACTTCGTCGAACTTCTCGATCTGGCCGTCGGCGATCCAGCCCTTCTCGAAGCTTTCCGAGCCGAAACGCTCGAGCACATACTCGCCGCTGCTGGTCTGTCCGAGCTCCACGAGCTTGACGCTCGACGAGCTGATGTCGAGGCCGATCATGGGTGGGTGTTTGCGGCCCAACAGCGCGTCGAGAAAGCTCACGGTGCCCCTTTTCCAGCGTCGTCGAAAACGACGAAATCAACGCGCTGGACTGTTAATAAGTTACTTCGATGCTAGCAGTAAAGCCCTTGATTACCAAAGCAAAAACCGGCGGCGCACCCCTGTGTGCGTTGCAAATCTCACACGCGAACCGGTCGCCGACATGCGACTGTTTGCAACGCGATTCGAAGTGTCGATTGCGTCACCTTTTGTGAGCCTTCCCGCCCACCGCGAAGGGCCGCGAAGTCGGGTTTCTATAATGCGGTCGACATGCAGGACGAGCCGTGACCGATTCTGAAAACAGCGCCGGCCGCGCGGCCGCGCCGGGCGGCCGCGAGCCGACGCCTTCCGGCTTGCCGGGCTGGCTGCGCGTCCTGTTGCGGGTGGTGCTTACCCTCGTCGGGCTGGCCGCCTCTGCCGCCATCGCCGTGGTGCTCGTGGCTTCCATCGCGCTCGCGGTGTCCTATCCGAACCTGCCCGAGATCGACAGCCTCACCGACTACCGGCCGAAGCTGCCGATGCGCGTCTTCTCGGCCGACAACGTGCTGCTCGGCGAGTTCGGCGAGGAGCGGCGCAACTTCATGCGGATCGGCCAGATCCCCAAGGTGATGAAGGACGCCGTGCTGGCGATCGAGGACGCGCGCTTCTATCAGCACAGCGGCGTCGACTACGTCAGTGTGCTGCGGGCCGGCCTGGCCAACTTCGGCGAAGGACACAGCGCGCAGGGTGGCTCGACCATCACGATGCAGGTCGCGCGCAATTTCTATCTCTCCACGGAAAAAACATTTACTCGCAAAATCTACGAGATGTTGCTTTCGTTGAAGATCGAAAGCCAGCTCACGAAGGATCAGATTCTCGAGGTCTACATGAATCACATCGCGCTCGGGCAGCGCGCGTACGGATTCGCCTCGGCGAGCGAAATCTATTTCGGCAAGCCGCTGAAGGACATCACCGTCGCCGAGGCGGCGATGCTGGCCGGATTGCCCAAGGCGCCGTCGGCCAACAACCCGATCGTCAATCCCGACCGCGCGAGGACGCGCCAGCGCTACATCATCGATCGCATGTTCGAGAACGGCTTCATCACCGCCGAGCAGCGTGACGAGGCCAAGAAGCAGGTCCTTCGCTACAAGACGCCGTCGGACATCGCGGTGCACGCCGAGTACGTCGCCGAAGCGGCGCGCCAGATGATCTTCAGCCAGTACGGCGCCGAGGCCTACACGCGCGGATTGAACGTCTACCTGACGCTCAATTCTGCCGAGCAGACGCTGGCGTATCACGCACTGCGCAAGGGGATCATGGAGTTCGAGAAGCGCCAGGTCTACC